>JAAYJP010000252.1 GCA_012522875.1 Clostridiales bacterium
GCGTCCGGCAGCGGGCGGAACATGGACTGCTTTACCGGATCATATTTGGCGAGCTTCCGGATGGCCCACTGGTATCGGGCAATTTCAGCTTCCAGTTCCGATGCGCGGGCAAGGTCTTTGCGGGACAACAATTCTTCCGGCAGATCCGCTTCTGTAATATGTAAACAGCCCAATCTTTGAGCCAGCTTCAGCAATTGGTTATGATCCCTGCGCATCATCAGCAGGCCAATCCGCTTCATCTCAGCGATGGCCATCAGCCAGCACCTCCTGAACGATCATGTCCGCTGCCGCCGCCAAACGGCTTTCAGCCGCTCTCATGGCGGCTTCAATTTGCTGCTTTCTGGACAATGCGTCACTCTTCAGGCGCGCTTGAACCTCGCGCTCCTTGGCCGCTACGATGGTGCGGAAAAGCTCTCTGTGATCAACAGCAGCCCGGCGCTCTTCTTCCCGGGACTGTGTCTGGGCAATCTTAATGGCCTCACTGGCCTCAGACTGGGCTTCCGCCAGCATGGCTGCCGCCTTCTTCTCAGTATCCAGTATTTCCTGAAGGATATTCTCGACCATAAGTCCCACCTCTTCTATGCTCAAAACAAATGTATACTATCACAGCCACAATGGTATGGCAAGCCAATCGGGGCAATCCGAGCTTTGTCCGCTTGTCTTGATGTGCTATAATCACTGTTGATGAAGTCATTCGTTTTGGAGGGAAATGTGAAGAGTATCCTGGTGGAAGTCTGTGCCGGTACCCACTGCACGATGATGGGCGCCATGAACATCCTGGACGCTATCCATTCCCTGGAGGAATTCCAGGCTGATATTTCCGGGGTTTGTGACATCAGGGTGGTGGCAATTCCCTGTATGAACCTATGCCGGGATACGGCGCAGGGGCCCTTTGTGCGGGTGGATGGGCGGCTGATCCCCCAGGCCGAGAGCGAATCAGTCATGGCCGCCATCATGTCCAGATGCCAACAGACTGCTGGGAAAGAGTAGAGGCGGCACACGCGCATGAGAGGATTGTTCACGCCCATCACTAAAATCCGCCGCCAGGTATTTACCGAGGTGGCCAGGTATGCCTATGAGCGGGATCTGGATGAGAACGATTTTAATTATTTCTATGAAAGTTCCTACCGCATCATCCCCGGAGAGGTAGCGACCTACAGGGACAGCGTCTTTAAGGAGCGCGCAATCATCCGCGAACGCATCAGGCTGGCCCTGGGGCTTCCTATCCGCCCGTCCGGTACCCATAAGCCGCTGACAGAAGGGATGGCGGATTGCGCCACCAGTGAAAAAAAGCTGGAACTGCCGCTTGTAAATGTCATTCCATTCGCCTGTGAAGCCTGCCCCACTGACCGGATACAGGTGAGCGACAACTGCCGCAAGTGCCTGGCCCACCCCTGCACCACGGTGTGCCCGGTGAACGCCGTATCCATCGGAAAGAACGCCGCCAAAATCGATCAGGAGAAGTGTATCAAGTGCGGACGCTGCATCACCGCCTGCCCCTACCAGGCCATCCTGCGCTTTGGCCGGCCCTGCGCCCAGGCCTGCGGCGCTGATGCCATCGGGTCCGATGAACTAGGCCGCGCCAGGATTGACCAGACCAAATGTGTTTCCTGCGGCTTGTGCATCGTCTCCTGCCCCTTTGCCGCGATTGCCGATAAGTCAGAGATCTTCCAGCTTATTACTGCCATCCGCTCCGGACATACGGTGTTTGCCGCTATCGCACCTTCCTTTGTTGGTCAGTTCGGCCCGCTGGCAACGCCTGGAAAAGTCGTCGCGGGCATCAAAGCCCTGGGCATCAGCCGCGTAATTGAGGTAGGCTGGGGCGCTGATGTGGGCAGTCTCCATGAAGCCGAGGAATTCCTCAGGGATGTGCCGGAAACCAAACCTTTTTTGGGCACCAGCTGCTGCCCCTCCTGGGCCGTGTTCGCCCGGAAAGCCCAGCCTTCCCTTTCTCATTGCATCGCAAAGACGCACACACCAATGGTCGCCTCCGCCAGGAAAATCAAGGAAGAGCATCCATCGGCCAGGGTGGTATTCATCGGTCCCTGCGTAGCCAAGAAACTGGAAGCACTGGATGACGAGGTGAGGCCCTTTGTGGACTATGTGATCACATTTGAAGAACTGATGGGCCTGTTCAGTGCCAGGCAGATTGAACTTAGCGACCTTGAGGAAGTGGATCTGAACTCCCAGGCATCAAAGGACGGCCGGAATTATGCTGTGGCCGGCGGCGTGGCGGATGCTGTGATCAACGCCATCCACGCCCGTGATAAAAACATCCAGGTCCCCGTCCTCAAGGCGGATACGCTTCAGGACTGCCGGAAGATGCTGGCCCTTGCCAAGGCCGGCAAAACTGACGGGCATCTGCTTGAGGGCATGGCCTGTCCCGGCGGGTGTGTGGGCGGCCCTGGCACCCTCTCCCAAATCCCCCGTGCCACGCGCGCCGTGAAGGCCTTTGCGGAAGCTTCCCCCTACGCCACAGCCAATGACAACACCATGGAGCAGCTGACGCCAAAAATCGTTCTGCCCCACCCTTGACCCGCGCCTGGCGCCTGTGATATATTGTTCTTTGCCGCTCGGGAGAGGCTTTTAAATGCGTGAACGCTGCCTCAAGGCCTTCCGCCTACAGCCCGGCGAGTTTTGAACGGAGGTGCTGCACATGTACGCAATCATCGCGACAGGCGGCAAACAGTATCGGGTCTCCGAGGGAGA
>JAAYJP010000036.1 GCA_012522875.1 Clostridiales bacterium
CCTGGCTTCCGGGCGCTTTGGCCGTCACCGCCTATGCCCTCAGCGGCTATGATGTGCTTTGGCGCGCCCTGAGGAACATCACCAGGGGCAGGGTGTTTGACGAGAATTTCCTCATGTCCCTGGCCACGGTAGGTGCCATTATCATCGGAGAATATGCCGAGGCCGCCGCCGTGATGATTTTCTACCAGGTGGGCGAATTCTTCCAGGATTACGCTGTGGACCGCTCCCGGGGCGCCATCGCTGACGCCATGGACCTAAGGCCCCAGAGCGCCAGGATACTCAGGGAAGGGCAGGAGATGGCTGTAAGCCCCGGGGAGGCCCGGGTGGGGGACACCCTGCTGCTGAGGCCCGGTGAGCGGGTGCCCCTGGACGGGGTGATTTTAAGCGGTGACACCACCCTTGACACCGCCGCCCTTACCGGGGAGGCCATGCCCAGGGAGGCGGGGCCGGGGGATGCCATCCTCAGCGGTACCGTCAACCTGACGGGCGTCTTGACCGTCCGGGTGAGCCACAGCTTTGAGCAGTCCACTGTCAGCCGGATTCTGGAAATGGTGGAGAATGCCACCGACAAGAAATCCCGCCAGGAAGCTTTCATCACCCGGTTTTCGGCGGTGTATACGCCTGTGGTGGTGGTACTGGCGCTGCTTCTAGCCTTTGTGCCGCCGCTTGTTGTCCCCGGCGCCGTGCTGTCTGACTGGGCGTACCGGGCGCTGAACTTCCTGGTAGTGTCCTGCCCCTGTGCCCTGGTGGTGTCCGTGCCCCTGACCTTTTTCGCGGGAATCGGCGGGGCTTCAAGGGCGGGAATCCTGGTGAAGGGTGCCAGTTACCTGGAGACCCTGGCTGAGGCCTCCACCTTTGTGTTTGACAAGACCGGCACCCTGACACAGGGCACCTTTACCGTGGAAAAGGCCGTGGCGGCAAAGGGGAGCGGCGAGGAACTCCTGCGCCTGGCGGCGCTGGCGGAGCGCCACTCCAACCACCCCATCGCCAGGTCCGTGCTGAAAGCCTGGAATCAACCGATGGAGGAAGAATCGGGGGAAGTCAGGGAGTTGCCCGGCGGCGGGATGATTGCGGAGATCGGCAGCAGGCATGTGCTGGCCGGTAACGCCCGGATGCTGGCCTCCCACGGGGTTGAGGTACCTGAGAGTTCCGCCCACGGCACCCTGGTGCACCTGGCGGCGGACGGGGAATACCTGGGGTACCTGGCCATCTCCGACCTGGTCAAGCCCTGCGCCCGCCAGGCGCTTGGGAAACTGCGCCGTGAAGGCATTGAGGAGCTGGTCATGCTCACCGGGGACACCGAACAGGCGGGGCGCGCCGCGGCGGAAGGCCTGGACATCTCCCAGGTGCATACAGGGCTTATGCCCCAGGACAAGGTGGCAAAAGTGGAGGAGCTCATGGCCCGGCCCAACCGGAAAGGACGCCTGGTCTTTGCCGGTGACGGCGTCAATGACGCGCCGGTGCTGGCCCGGGCCGATGTGGGCTTTGCCATGGGGGCGCTGGGCACGGATGCCGCCATTGAGGCGGCGGACATCGTCATCATGAACGATGACCCCTGCAAGATGGCCTCCGCGCTCAGGATTGCCCGGCGCACCGTGCTGATCGCCCGGCAGAACGCGGGCTTTGCCATTGGGGTGAAGTTCCTGGTGCTGGCTTTAAGCGTTTTTGGCCTTTCCACCCTGTGGATGGCGGTGCTGGCGGATGTGGGCGTCACGGTGCTGGCCGTCCTCAACGCTATGCGCGCCTTGACCCTCCGGCGGGAAGACAAGGCCTGTGCCTGCGAGCTTAAGCCCGGCGCGCTTGCGGCCTGAGACAGGGGAATCTTCCCGAAACCGGGGGGGTTATCGTTCGCGTTTCAGGTAGACCATATCAACCAGCTGCTTTCCGTCTTCCATCATCACGTGGCCATAGTGGTCCGTGAAAAAATCCTTGACGCGGTGTGACGCGACAAAACCGCATTTCCGGTAAAAGCAAAGCGAGGAAGGGACATCGCCCGTTCCGACATACAGCACCTCACAATCCGCGTAATGTAAAAAAACATGGTCAATCAGCCTTTTCCCATAGCCCATTCGCCGGCAATCAGGGACGACGGCAATGTTCTTGAGCTCATAGGCGCCGTCCGCCTCTTTGGTCACCACGCACGCAGCTTTCACGCCTCCCTCGTCCAGGACGAACATTTCTCCGCGCTCAAGGTATTTGTCGATCATGTCCTCCTGCTCGTCAGCCAACAAAAGCAGCGCGAGATATCTTTTCTTGTTTTCTTCCACTTTCCGGATCATCCCCTATTTCCCTCCGCCGTTTGTGTTTGTCAGCCAATACCAGCATACTATGTTTTCCCCTGGGGTTGGTCAATCAGGCCGCGCCCACACCGATCAAGGCAGCCAAGAAAAAAACATGCCTGCGCCTGCAGATCGACAGTATATAAAAAATGCAATTTAAATAATCCGAATAATCTTGTTTTTCTCGTGACCTGGCGCCGTCATCAACCCCCATCAGACCCCAAAGGCCCAGGCCCAAAAGCGCGCGGAGGGGACCTCCTTTGGCCTCTACTTTGAGGAGCTTCGCCCAAAGCTGACCGACATCTGGTATATGTTCGCCCCGCTTGACCTGGCGGCCCAGGGAATGCTCACCACTCCCCTGGTGGGCAACAATGCCGCCATTGTGGGAAACGTCATTATCACGGTGGCTGCCGGCCAGCTCACCGTCACCTGCCAGCCCGCCCCGGGGCTGACCGCCACCCGGGAGTTCTTCACCCTCTTCCCCAGCCTGGACAGCATCCAGACGCTCAATGTTGATTTGCTTGCCGGCCAGGCCCTTCGGCCAGCCCATCAACATCCAGAAGGCCTTTGGTGAGGACCGCAAGATCATCCTCTGCCCCAATAACAGGGCTGACTATGACGCCGCCAAATCCGGCCTGGCCCCCTTCGTACCGGAGCAGCACCGCGCCTTCATGCAAAACCTGATGCCGCTGCTGGATTGGAGATACCCGCGCATCACAAAGCCCTGTTTCACCACCAGGTTCAGCAGCCTCCCCGGCACAAACACATCCTTGACCCTGTTTAGGGGCGCCAATTTATAAGGGGATACTTATCACGATTGTAATAACAGCCAATTACGGAGTGCCCTTGAGCGTTTGGCC
>JAAYJP010000253.1 GCA_012522875.1 Clostridiales bacterium
CACCGCAATAAAAAAGCCCCGTGCCCCCATTGGGGACCGGGCTTTTTGCTGGCGCGCCCTGCAGGATTCGAACCTGCGACCTTTTGATTCGTAGTCAAACACTCTATCCAGCTGAGCTAAGGGCGCATATTTCGCTGGCCGCACAGCACTTTCTCAAGTACTGTGCTGGATTGTTGCCGCGTTTTTGGTGTTTTGCCTCGTTTGATTCCACCAAAGCGCAAGGGTGAGTATATGCGATTCCAAATGTCCTGTCAAGCCTAAAATGGCGGCTGAAGCAAGGGGCGGATTGCAATAAGGCGGAAGCCCTTTTACGCCTGTGCCTCATCTTCGCCCGGCTGCCGGGCCTTGGCCCTGTCAGGCGGAAGTAGTTCTCCCTGCAGTATTTCGGGTTCTGCCGGCTGTGGTAATTCGCATCTGCAGAATCGCTTCCGGCCTTGAACGCTTGTGAACGTACCCCCTCAGGGAGCTTCAGGCATCGGCTCCGGCTGGATATCCTTCAATCCCCGCAAAGTGCTGCGCGCAGGGGTTCCCGCTCAGAAAGGTCCCCCTGCCTTCACCCGTCAGGTTATCCCGTTCCTTGTTTTATATTGTGAGCCTCAACTCCATTTTTTCCCATGCTGCCAACATTTTTTTACACCCTGTTGGTATCGGTTTTACCCGCATATGCAACAGGTTTTTTGTTCACAGCAATCACGAACCAGCTTCTGGGTTGTCTGACAGCCACGCCAGAACAGCGGCTGAGAACACATCGGGATGCGTTTCCATCGGGCAGTGGGCCGCGCCTTCTATGATCCGGGCTGTGAGGTCCGGACGAAGGACCCGGACTTTATCCAGCGCTTCCAAAGGCACCCAGGTGTCACGGCTTCCCCATATCGCAAAGATCGGCACTGCCAGGCCCTTAAGCCTTGTGGGATCTTCGTTCTTTGATTTTCTGGCCAGGTTGAGCCATGACCTGGCTGTCCCTGGAAGGCGAAGGGGTGCCAGGTAACCCTCAATTTCTGCCTGGCTTGGATCCCTGCCGTAAGCCGATGTGAGCAGGGACTTGACTCGGTTCTCCGTGATGAGAAAATGCTCCAAAGCGGTCATCGCCCATCTGCCCAAGGGCGGGAAAGCCAGGAATCCGCCGCTGTTTGGGGCGTCAAACAAAGCGGCATCCACCAGGATAAGGGTTTGCGCCCGGGAGGGCTCCTGCATGGCCATGGCTGCCACAGTGCCGCCGCCCATGCTGTGGCCGGCCAGATGCCAGGGCATTGCAGCAGCCTTTTGGGGCAGGTTTTGATCAATCACCTGGAGCAGCAGCCATACATCAGCCGCTCTGTTTTGCTGGCTATGGTCATAGGCCGAATCCCTGCCGCTGAAGCCAAAGCCTGGCAAGTCCACAGAAACCACATAATACCCCTTTTCCGTGATCAGGGGTGCTGAGGCATCAAAGGAGAAAGTCGATCCGCCCAGGCCATGAACAAGGAGCAGTTTTCCCTGAACCCTCTCGTCCCTGGGGCGATAGGTACGATAATGGAAAGATACCCCATTCACCTCCGCAAAAGCGCTGTTGTCAAAAGGCAGGGGATCTGCCAGTGCCATGGGCATGAAAACCGGAAACAGGCAGGGAGCGGCAAACATCAGAACCGGAAGAAGGGCAATTGCCCACAGAATGGTTCCCGGACGCTTCCCCACCAGATGCTTTCTCATGAAAACCTCCCGGATGAATGATGGCGGCTATCCTTCCAGCATAAAAGTATCCGATGAAGATACCCCGTTTGGCACGCCGTCCCGCAAAGATACCTACTGCTGGCGACCCGTACCCCGGGAGAGAGGAAGTTGAACATGGCATTTATTTCCAAACGGGCGCTGCGAGAGACGGAGCCTGCCAGGAGGATTGATGGAGAGGGCATTTAGGAGCTGCAAACTTGATATGGTGGTAACGCCCCTGCCTGCGCCCCCTTTCAGCCGCATGACCGTCACGGATCTGAGGGGCTGAAGGCAAAGCCCGC
>JAAYJP010000254.1 GCA_012522875.1 Clostridiales bacterium
CTGCTGATGCTGCAAAGACTATTCCCCTACGGTTGCCAGATCAAACACCTCAGTGCCGGCATCGATAAAGGGCTCTACACCCTCTGCCTCGCCTTTGAGCGCTTTCATCAGGTACTCAACGCCCCAGGCGCCGATTTTATCCGGGAACTGCGCAACGGTGCCAAGGATTTTACCGTCCTTGATCATCTGGATGCCAGCGTCGGAACCATCGAAGGATATGATCACCACGTTCTCGATATCATTGTTCTGAAGCGCCTGAAGGATACCGGGCAACATGTTGTCAGAACAGCAGAAAATTCCCTGGATGTCAGGGTTGGCCTGAATCATGTTCTCTGTGACCTGCATTGCTTTGTCAACGACCCAATCGCCCGGCTGTTCATTGATAAGCACCAGCCCGCTGTCTTTAATGCCTTCCTTGAAGCCGTTTGCGCGGTCATCGCCTGCCTGTGAGCCGTTGGCTCCCCGGACAATGATCACATTCCCCACGTTATTCAGTTCTTTGACCATCCGCTCGCCGGCATTCTTGCCGCCGGCAGCATTGTCTGTAGAAATAAATGTGACATAGAGGTCTTCATGCCCTTTTTCAATTCCCTGGTCCACCAGAACAACAGGAATTCCTGCTGTTTTTGCTTTTTCAAGGACCTGGATGCAGGCATTCGAATCCATGGGATTGACAATGAGCCCGTCTACACCCTGATTGATAAGGTCCTCGATTTGATTGACCTGGGTAGCAACAGCCGTCTGGCTTTCCGCGAGAACGCCTACAAAAGTATCGCCGTTGGCTTCCACGGCGTCTTTGATAGCATTGTGCAAGCTCAGTTGAAAGGCATCATTGGTAATTGTTTTGGTGCTGTAACCAATTGTCAGTCCGTCAGCAAAGGCAAGCGACACCGAAAAGACCATGATCAGTACAAGAAACAGAGACAGAATTCGTTTCATGGTGGGAACCTCCTTCAATATTTTGCTGGATATATTTTATCACAAACCACAAGGGAAACAATATACGAATATGATTATATGAAACTGTTGAAAATCTGACAGTCTCGCTCTTAATTTGAAGATGTATGTGATGATAGAGGCGATCGAAGGCACAAGTACAGGATTTCTGCGTTCGCTGTCCCGATCCATGCTGTTTATGGATTATTTATATCCCGGGCCAACATCTTTACACCCTATTTATAGCGCAAGTGCTATTGTTCTATGCGGTGATGAGGGATGGAGTTACTGCTTTTGATCATGACGGCGGCTTTCCTGCCAGCTGGGTACTGGTTGATGAAACGGCTGGACCATTTTTTGACCCATCATATTGCCCTGCCGACAGAGGAAACAGAAAAAGTGCCATTGGATGTGGCGCTCTTCGCGGAGGAGGCCCTGTTGCGTACACTTGTCCCCGGGCTGAAAGAAGCGCATATCTCAGTGGAGAGCATACAAAGCGATGACGATTTGTGCGGACGGCAATACAAATTGATGGGTGCCCTTGGAGACGATGACCTGCAAAACCTGCTCGTTTGTTCGCTTGGCAAAAAACGGATGCCACACTGTATCATCCTGGCTAAAAACAATAATCCGCTGTACAGGAATCTTTACCGTGATGCAGGCGCGAAATGCCTGGATAGATCAGAGTTGACTGTTGAGCGTATTATAGAAGAACTGCATCCTTCGCGATCAGAAATGAACAGACAGGAGGACCCGGGATGCTGATTCTCAAACGGATACGGCTGAGCCTGCAGCAAGGCATTGCATTGGGCTTTCTGATGATTATCATCCTGGGGACTGTGCTTCTGATGCTGCCCCTGTCCAACCGCAGCGGCCAGGCGCTTGGCTTTTCCGAAGCGCTCTTCACCGCGACCAGCGCAACCTGCGTCACGGGCTTGGTTATCTTTGATACCTTCACCCAGTTCACCCGGTTCGGGCAGCTGGTCATCCTTGCGCTCATCCAGATTGGCGGCCTGGGCTTCATGTCTGTATCGATCTTCTTCCTGATTATCATGGGAAAGAAAATCGGCATCAAGGAGCGCAGCCTGCTCATGGAATCCATCAGCACCCCCCAGATTGGTGGGGCTGTCCGGCTGGTCAAGCGTGTGCTGCTCATCACGGTACTGTTTGAACTGCTGGGAGCTTTTCTGCTCTCCCTGCGGTTCATTCCCCTCATGGGGACGGCCAAAGGCGTGTATTTCGGGATTTTTCACGCCATCTCGGCGTTTTGCAATGCGGGATTTGACCTGATGGGCAGCCTTGAACCCTACGTTTCGCTGATGCCCTTTGCCAAGGATGCTGTCGTCAGCCTGACTGTCCTGGGGCTCATCGTCGTGGGAGGCATCGGGTTCATTGTCTGGGATGACCTGATCAGGCACGGCCTGCGCGTGTCCCACTATAAACTGCACAGCAAAGTTGTGCTCAGCGTGACGCTGGCTCTGATCGTGCTGTCAACAGCCCTGTTTTTCTTCCTGGAAAAAGACCATGCCTTCGCGGACATGCCTGCGGGGGAGCGGCTGCTGGCCGCGCTGTTCCAGGCGGTGACGCCGCGCACCGCCGGTTTTTCCACTGTGGACACCACCAGCCTGAGCGAAGTAGGCATTGTAATGACCATGGTGCTGATGTTCATCGGCGCCAGCCCAGGCTCAACGGGCGGGGGCGTCAAGACATCGACCTTCCTGGTGATCCTCCTGTCGGTCGTCTCCTATGCCCGTAGCCGCAACGACCTGAATGTCTACGGCCGCAGGCTGGAGGACAGCCTGATCAGGCGCGCGTTCAGCTCCGTCACGGTCTATCTGATGCTGGTGGTATCGGGGGTGATGCTCATCCTTTTGAGCCAGAATCTCCCTTTCGAGAAGGTGCTTTTCGAAGTTTTTTCCGCCATCGGCACAGTCGGGCTGTCCCTGGGCGTGACGCGGGAATTGAACAGCTATTCCCGGTATATCATCATTTTCCTCATGTACATCGGGCGTGTCGGCAGCCTGTCCCTGGCGATGGCACTGGCGGAACGCAAGCATCAGAATGTCCTGCGCAACATCCCTGAGAAAATTTCTATCGGATAAAGGAGAAAAGCATGAAATCTATCCTTATCATCGGCATCGGCAGGTTTGGAAAGCATCTGGCGACCTACTTTTCGGAACTTGGCAACGAGGTGATGGTTGTCGACCAGGACGAAGCGTCCGTGGAGGACCTTGCCTCCGTGGTCACGACCACCCATGTCGGGGACTGCAAGGACGAAGAAGTCATCAAAATGCTGGGCATCAACAATTTTGACCTGTGTTTTGTCTGCATCGGGGACGATTTCCAGTCCTCGCTGGAGGTTACCTCGCTGTTAAGGGAAAACGGCGCAAAATATGTCATCTCCAAGGCGGAGCGGGATGTGCACGCGAAGTTCCTCTTGCGCAATGGCGCTGACGAGGTGATTTATCCGGAGCGCGATATGGCCCGAAAAACCTCACGCCGCTTCAGCGCGCGCAATGTATTTGACTACATGGAAATTACCCCGGAGTACGCCGTGTTTGAGATCCCGACTCCCGCTTCCTGGGTGGGCAAGTCGCCCAGCGAGCTTGCCATCCGCGCCCGGTATGATATCAACATCGTTGCCACCAAGGAAGACAACCGGGTAACGCCTCTGACCAATCCCAGCCGCTTGTTTCGCCAGGAAGAGCATCTGCTGGTCATCGGCCTGCAGAAAGATTTGATCAGGACGCTGGACAGGCTGTAAACTTCCTTTGCCGGCGCTTTTGCTGTAAACTGATGCCGCTGAAGCATCCCGAGGCGCCATGGCCCTGCGCCAAGGGGTGCCTGGGAGGGCAAAATGAATTTACGAGCCCCGGGAGTCCGTCTGCGCCACGCGCTGAGCATCGCCGCGGTCTTGCTTGCCGCCACAGCGCTTTCCCTTGGGGCAAGCGCCCTGGGGGTGGGCCGGGAGAGCGTGTCCATGATCTATCTGCTCGGCGTCCTCATGGTGACGGTGGTTACAGGCAATTATGTCAGCGGTATCGCTGCCGCCTTCATCAGTTTCATGCTGCTGAATTTCTTCTTCACCTCACCAACGTATACATTTGTCATCTCCCAGAGCGCAGATCTGATCACCCTGCTTTTCTTTCTCATTACGGCAATGATATCGGGCACGGTGATGTCCCTGCTGAAACGGCAGCGTGAACTTGCCCAGAACAACGAGAAAACGACCAGGCTGCTGTACGAGTTTGCCGGCGGTTTTATGCACCTGAATGGTGAAGGGAACATCATCAGGAGAGGGATGAACTATATCCATCGGCATACCGGGTTAACCAGCGCCGTTCGCCTGAACAATGGCGCTGCCTATGGGACCGATGAACCTGCAGGGGAGAGCATAACCGCGGATTTTCAGATACCGGGGGTGTCCCGGTCATTGGGAAGCCTGAAGGTGCAAACCCGGACTGCGGGTCTGACCGCTGAGCGCGAGCTGGTGCTCAAAACTGTGGCAACGCTCATGGGCACTGCCCTGGAGCGGGAAATCATCTACAGTGAGCGTGAGAAAATTCGGATCGCGATGGAAAGGGAAAAGATGCGCAGCACCTTCCTTCGCTCCATTGCGCACGACCTGCGGACACCGCTGACTGCCCTGGCAGGCTCAGGCACATTGCTGTATGAGCATTATGATACCCTGACCGAGCAACAGCGCAGGGACCTGGCGCTGAGCATGAGCGAGGAGATCACCTGGTTGATGAACCTGGTGGAAAATATCCTGAATATGACCCGGATTAACGAGGATAAGCTGATCATTGCAAAAGAGGATGAAGTGGTCGATGATGTGGTTGGCGAAGCGCTGCGGCACATGGCCAGCCTCATCCACAGCCGCCCTGTGCAGGTCAAGCTGCCGGATGAAATTGTGACCGCGCCGATGGATGGCAAGTTGATCGTACAGGTGATTGTCAATTTGCTGGACAACGCAGTTCGGCACACACCCGATGGCAGCCCCATCAGCCTTGTCATATCCCCCGAAAAGGACCAGGTCGTGTTTGAGGTCGCGGACAGTGGGCAAGGCATCGACCCCTCGCTCATTGAGAATGTTTTTGACTCTTTCATTCGGGGCACGCAACCGGTGTCAGATGGGAAAAGGGGAATCGGGCTGGGGCTGGCCATCTGCAAGGCGGTCATCCAGGCGCACGGCGGCATGATCTGGGCGGAGAACCTGGCGCGGGGCGGAGCAAAAATCACATTTACCCTGCCAAGGGAGGAGGGGCCATGCGTGGGGACAATCCGAGAATCCTTGTGATCGAGGATGACAGGTACATCGCCGATTTCATCGCGCTCTCGCTGCGGCAGCAGAACTACTCCTGCCAGACAGCGGCCAGCGCGGCGGAGGGCTTGTTTCTGTTTCAAAGCAACCGGCCGGATATCGTCCTATTGGATCTGGGCCTGCCGGACCGGGACGGGCTGGAAGTCATAAGGGAACTTCGCGGCATCCGGGAAACACCTGTCCTGATCGTGTCGGCCAGGGGACAGGAAAAAGAAAAGATAGACGCGCTGGACGCCGGAGCGGATGACTACATCACAAAACCCTTCCATATGGGCGAACTTATGGCGCGCATCCGTGTCGCGCAGCGTAAACTCAACCGGGAAACCTATACCGAAGGGGAAATTTTCAGCATGGACGATCTAAAAGTCGACCCGCTGAAACGCCAGGTCCTTGTCGGGCAGGAGGAGGTCCATCTCACCCCGCTGGAGTATCGTTTGCTGCTCATCATGATACGCAACCGGGGCAAGGTGCTCACGCACAACCACATCGCAAGGGAGGTTTGGGGCTATGGGGAATCAGAAAGCACCCAGACAATCCGGGTCGTCACGGCCAATCTTCGGCGGAAAATTGAGAGGGACAGCGCCAAACCCCGCTATATCCTCACGGAAATCGGGGTGGGGTATCGCTTTGCGGATGAATGACGCGCGGGGAAGCACTTCCCTCAATTCATCCTGCGGACAGGCTGTTTTTGGCCAGCGCTTTCGCGAAGTTTCTTCCCTTCCACGCCACCCCTGATGGCAGCAGGCAGGCCTGTTTGGTTCCATAAGCCCTC
>JAAYJP010000255.1 GCA_012522875.1 Clostridiales bacterium
GTCCGCCTGCTCATCCTGGATGAGCCCACCAGCGCGCTCAATGACGAGGACAGCCTGAACCTGCTGAACCTGCTGAAGAAATTCCGCCGGGAACGGGGCATCACCAGCATCATCATCTCCCATAAACTCAACGAGATTGCCTATGTGGCCGACAAAATCACCATCCTCAGGGACGGCGGCACGATAGAAACGCTGGATAATATGGGCAGCAGCGTGCCCGAGTCGCGTATCATCAAGGGCATGGTAGGCCGGGAGATGGTGGACCGGTTTCCAAAACGGGTGCCCCATATCGGTGAGAAAACGCTGGAAATCGACCATTGGACCGTGTATCACCCCCTGTTTACCGAGCGCAAGGTGGTGGACAATGTTTCAATCAATGTCCGCAAGGGGGAAGTGGTGGGCATTGCCGGCCTGATCGGCGCCGGCCGCACGGAACTGTGCCAATCCGTGTTCGGCAAGGTTTACGGCGCCAAAATCTCCGGTGTTGTGAAAAAGGACGGCGTCCCCCTTGAACTGGGCAGCGCGGCCGAAGCCATCGCCCATGGATTCGCCTACATCACCGAAGACCGCAAGGGCGACGGGCTGGTGCTGACCAATTTCATCTCCCACAATATCACGCTCTCGCGCCTGGAACTGGTCAGCAAGCGCGGTGTCATCGACAAGGATAAAGAACGCCAGGCCGCCGAGGACTACCGGGAGAAGCTCAGCATCCGCACGCCGGATGTGGAGCAGTTTGTGGGCAACCTGTCCGGCGGCAACCAGCAAAAGGTGCTGGTGGGCAAGTGGATGTTCTCCCTGCCGGATATCATGATGCTGGATGAGCCCACCCGCGGTGTGGATGTGGGCGCCAAGTATGAAATCTACACTATCATCAACCACCTGGTGGGCGAAGGCAAGGCCGTGCTGATGATTTCCTCCGAACTGCCCGAACTTTTGGGCATGTGCGACCGTATTTATGTGATGGTGGAAGGCAAAATCGTGGGTGAGCTTCCGCGCGCGCAGGCCACACAGGAAATCATCATGGACATGATCATGCAGGCAAGCAAGGGGGAGCAGAAAACATGGGCAAACTGAAAACCGCATTCTCAAAAAACCTGAAGCAATTTGTGATGCTGATAGCGCTCGTGGTCATCATCGTCCTCTTTCAGCTGATGACCAACGGCACGCTGCTCAAACCCATGAATGTGTTTAACCTCATCAACCAGAACGCCTACGTGGTGGTGCTGGCGGTTGGCATGCTGGTGTGTATCCTGACAGGCGGCAACATCGACCTTTCCGTCGGTTCAGTGGTGGCCTTCGTGGGCGCCTGCGCGGGCACCTTCATGATTACCTGGAAGTGGGACCCCTACCTGTCCACCCTCCTGTGCCTGGTGATCGGCATCATGATTGGTGCCTGGCACGGCTTTTGGATTGCCTATGTGCGGATCCCGGCCTTTATTGTCACGCTTTCCGGCCAGCTGATTTTCAGGGGCCTCACACTGATTGTGCTCAAGGGCCTGACGCTTTCGCCCTTTCCAAGAGCCTTCATGGGCCTGTCCACAGGCGCCATCGGGAACTTCCTGAACTTCCTTGACCCGGGTACAGGGCTGAGAAACTTTACCAGCCTGGTTATTGGCATCATCCTGGCGGTGGTGATGGTCGCTTTGCAGCTCAAGCAGCGGGCTGACCGCAAACGCAAAGGCTATTCCTACGAAGGCCTGGCCGCCACCCTCCTGCGCGCCCTGGTCATCGCCGCAGCCCTCACCTATTTCTTCTGGCTGCTGGCCAATTATACAGGCGCCCCCGTGGTGCTGATCGCTGTGGGCATCGTTTTGGTGGCGTACTCCTATCTCACCAGCAAGACCGTCATGGGCCGCCACCTGTACGCCGTGGGCGGCAATGAAAAAGCAGCGCGGCTCTCGGGCGTGAAAACTGACAAAATCAAGTTCCTGGCCTATGTGAACATGAGCTTCATGGCTGCCTTGGCGGGCCTGATCTTTTCCGCCAGGCTGCAGTCTTCCTCCCCCCAGGCGGGCACCGGATTTGAGCTGGACGCCATCGGCGCCTGCTTCATCGGCGGCGCCTCCGCCTACGGCGGCATCGGCACGGTGGGTGGAACACTGATCGGCGCGCTGATCATGGGTGTGCTCAACAACGGCATGTCCATCATGGGCATCTCCATTGACGTGCAGCAGGTGGTCAAGGGCCTGGTGCTCCTGGCGGCGGTGGCCTTTGATGTGATCTCCAAGCAAAAGATCTCCCTGCCCTTTATTCAGAAGCTCCTGGCCCGCCGGCGGATCAGGGCATAGCCGGACAGGCAGAAAGAAAAGCAGAGCGGCCGGTGCAACATCGCCCCGGCCGCTTTTTTGTATCCCTTTTCAGGCCGCGATGAAAAACATCCTCCCCGCCTGAACCATGAGCATCATCCGCATCCTTCCCAACGGGACGCTCACGCCGCGGCCTCCTCTCACTAACGGCAGCCCCGCCGCCTCAGGATGGCGTTTGCCCCGCTCCAAAGCGCTGCCGGGACACTTCCCCGCGGCCCGCCGCCATGTTCATCTCCCGCAATTTGGCGGCCAGCTTCCTGGTGGCGGCCCCCGGCTTCATGCGCCA
>JAAYJP010000256.1 GCA_012522875.1 Clostridiales bacterium
ATTCAGCCTTATACATTGCGACATCATATCACCCGGCAGGGTGTTTTGGGAAGGCTTGTAACTAATACGCCCGCACAATGGGACGTCTGCAGAAGAGGGCATCGAAACAGGGAACACATCATCCAAGCGCATGTGGTGGCGCGACATTGCGGCAGCGCTAACCCGTATGCCGAAAAACTGCCGGGAAGCATAACCGGGATGCTCGGGCCCGGATGAAGATTGCCTCCCCGGAATGTCAATCATGGCCGTGAACGGATCCCTATGCAGTGTGCCGCGGCGGACGGAGTCCAAGGCCCGCAACTTGGCTTGGCAAAGAGCCGGCATATTCAAGGCGTCTATCCCCAGGCGTGCCTTTTTGCGCTCATCGCGGAACCTCAGTACAAACAATAGTTTATGTGAAAAAATCTCAGCATCCTGCCGGGAGTGCAGAATCGCACGGGAAAGCAGGAGCTGCCAAGCTAAGCGCTGTTGTGTTCAAATTATGTTTCCTGTATGATGTCGCCATCAGGATATTGTACTATCGTTATAAGTCCTAATCCAAAGCAGGACAGGAGCCAGGCTGGATCGAGTCCGGGGAAAGGACGAGTGCGTTGATGTTTCTGCAAAAACGGATACAGAAAAAAGCAAGCCCTTTGCCGCTGGCTTCCCGGGGCAGCAAGGCAGCGCTTGTTTTCTTCACTATTGTTGTCCTGATTGCCTGCGGCCTTTATCTGCGGTATGAGTGGGAAAAGTACGATGAGTCCGCATCCAAAGAGGCCATTCAGTTGGCGCAATCCCTGGAATCACTGCTGCATCCCCAGCATGTCCAGGAACTCTCGGGCAGCCCCGAAGATATTGGAAAGCCCGAATATGAAATGGCAAAAACCGGGTTGATGCGTTTGGTTGATACAACCAATCCGGTCCATTTTGCCTATCTCATGGCAGAACAAAACGGCAATCTGGTTTTTCTGATGGATTCAGAATCACCGGGATCTCCGGACTACTCGCCGCCCGGCCAGGTGTATGAAGAAGCGGACGACTGGGCTTGGGCGCCTTTCAGAACAGGGAAGACGGTCATTACTCCTCCGGTCAATGATCGCTGGGGTACATGGATCAGTGTATTTGTGCCGGTCGTGAATCCCCGGCAAAGCGAAACCATTGCCGTATTTGGCGTGGATTATGCCGCCTCGGAGTGGTTTGCAGCGATATGGCAGCAAATGATCCCTGACATCATGGTGGCCGTTGTTTTTCTGTTGCTTTACCTTGCTTTGCTCTATATCATGCTTCAACACGCCCGGCTCAACAAACTGAACAGGAGCCTGGCTTTTGATGAAGCGCTTTATCATGGCGTTTTTACCCAGGCCCCCATCGGGATTGCCATAGTCAGTGACAAAAACTTCATACAGGAATCCAGCTTTGTAAAATCCACAATGAATCCGAGGTTTGAGGAAATCCTCGGGAGAACAAGCAGCGAGCTTGCCAGCCTGAAGTGGCCGGAAATAACCCACCCCGGAGACCTTGAAGCGGATCTCGCAAAATTCGAACAGTTCAAAAGGGGCGAAATCAGCGGATACAAAATGGAAAAACGCTTTATCCGGCCGGATGGCTCCCCCGTGTGGACACTGATGATCATTTCCCCTTTATTTGGCGTCTATGATGATCACTCCATTCACCTGTGCCTGATTGAAGACATCACCAGAAGAAAGGAGAGCGAATTTGCGCTGGTTGAAAGCGAAAAGGAATTCCGAACCATCGCGGAAAATATGTCGGATGTTGTCTGGCAGTCGGACTTGGAGCTGCAGTTCAAGTACATCAGCCCTTCGGCCAAGTGGGTCCTTGGCGTATCCGCGCAGGAGCTTATGCGCAAAGATCTGAAGGAATTATTTCCCAGGCCGACCCTCAGGAAAATCCGCTCTGTATTGTCAGAGGAACTGGAAAAGGAGAAGGATCCCCAGGCGGATAAGAACCACTCGCGCACAATAGAAGCAGAACATTACAAAGCAGATGGAACGACTGTCTGGGTTGAGATGAGTGTCTCTTTTCTTCGCGATAAGCAGGGCAACATAACCGGGGTTCAGGGCTCCTCCCGTGATATTACCAAGCGCAGGCTGGCGGAGATGGCGTTGAAGGAGACCTTGCGGAGAGAGTCCGTGCTCTTGGCCAATCTCCCGGGATTGGCTTACAGGTGCAGATTTGACCGCAGCGGAACCATGTTGATTGTTTCAGAGGGTTGCTATGACCTGACAGGATATCGGCCGGAATGCTTCATCCATAACAGGGATTTGCCATTCAATGACATCATTACGCCTGAATACAGGGAACTTTTATGGGCGGAGTGGCAGCGCGCCGTCCCCGCGAGGCTGCCCTATCGGTGTGAGTACGAAATCACGACAGCCACCGGGTCCCGGAAGTGGGTTCTTGAGGCGGGGCAAGGCGTCTATAACGATAAGGGCGAAGCTGAAGCGCTTGAAGGCATCATCATTGATATCACAGACCGGAAGGAAATGGAGAACAGGCTCAGATATATCAATGAGCATGACAGACTGACAGGCCTTAATAATCGTGAACATCTGGAATATTTCCTCATCAAGGACATCATGAAGAGGGACGGGCTGAAAAGAGCGCTTATCAGCATCGACCTCAACAACGTTCAGCTGTTAACTGCCAATTATGGGTTCCGCTATACTCAGAATCTCATCAGGGAGGTGGCTGAGGCACTTGGCCAATATGCCACGGACAAGCGTCTGCTGTTCCAGGCCTATGAAAAGCTGTTTGTTTTCTACCTCATCGGCTACAGGGACAAAAGTGAGCTTCTGGATTTTGCCAAGGCAATTGCGCAGCGTCTGGAATCCCTGTTTGCAGCCGAAAGAGTTGGCGGCGGGATCGGCCTGCTTGAAATAGAACAGCATGATAACGAAAACGATGTGGACTTGCTTCTCAGAAGGCTGCTGATTGCCTCAGAAAAGTCCATGGCTGTATCGGGCAAGGATTTTGGCGTCTACTTTTATGATGAAGAACTGGAGGCTGTGGTAAACCGCGAGGGTGACATCAGGAAAACGCTGGCCCGCATCGCCGTTGAAGATACCGGGAATCAGCTTTATCTGCAATATCAGCCTGTCCTGGATTTGCGGACAAATACCGTGTGCGGGTTTGAGGCGCTGGCCAGGCTGAATACAGAAACAACGGGGCCTGTATCGCCGGTTGAGTTCATCCCTATCGCGGAAAAAACGAAGTTGATCCTTCCGATTGGCGAAAAAGTGATCATCATCGCCCTTCGCTTTGTTAACAAGCTCAAAGAACATGGATATACCGGGCTCTTGATATCGATCAATGTTTCCGTGATTCAGCTTCTGGATCCCGATTTTTCGGACAGGCTACTGGAACTGATGGCAAAAGCGGGGGTCGATCCGGAAAATATCGGCATTGAGATCACGGAATCAGTCTTTGTATACGACCATAAAAATATCAACCACATCCTGGAGAAATTGAGGAGCGCCGGGGTACATATAGCCATAGATGACTTTGGCACGGGCTATTCCTCGCTGGCCACGGAAAACCAATTGAAAGTTGATTGCCTGAAAATCGACAAGTTCTTCATCGACAGCCTGCTGGAAGCCGATCCCAATACCGCCATCGCCAGCGACATCATCTCCATGTCCCATAAACTCGGGCATTGTGCCCTTGCTGAAGGGGTTGAGCACGAACGCCAGCTGCAATACTTGCGGGAGCACCACTGTGACCGTGTCCAGGGGTTTCTGATCAGCAAACCGCTTGATGGGCAGGATGCTCTTGCGTTTTTGCGCACGCATGAAAAGGGCCGTTTCCATTCAGATGGCGGCCAGAATTAAGAACAGCAGAGGCATGAGCAAGAGAACCCTTTCATTAAGAAGCCTGATTCTGGTGATATTCATCCTCTCTCTGTTTGTATCAGTAAGCGGCTACGGTGCGCTGATCTACCTGAACTGGATGTCTTCCGCCGGGAAAACAACAGAGAGTATCTTGCCGGTTTCTGTCCGCCTGTCAGCAGCGAATGATTCAGAAACCTCAGCCAGGCCATTCAGCCAGTCTGAGATTCCGCTTTGTCCGGGTTGGGGCAAATGCGGTCCCCCCCGGATCTCTTGGCCTGGTACATGAGTGCATCGGCCTCGCGAATCAGTGCGTCAAGGTCGACATCGGGCCTTAAGGCCGTAAGGCCAAAACTGCATGTCACAGGGATCGAGCCGGCCAGGGGATTGTCATGCAGGTGATGCCGGATACGGTGCAGTACCTCCTCCGCTTTTTCCAGCCCTATACCGGGAAACATGATAATGAACTCATCCCCTCCCCAGCGGGCAATGATATCCGTTTTTCTCAGCTGATTTCTAATCTGGCTGACCAAGTTGACCAGCACCTGGTCCGCCTTTTGGTGTCCAAAATCATCGTTGATTGTCTTGAACAAATCGATATCAAGCAGCGCCAAAGACAGCGGCTGATGATAACGCGTGCAATATGCCGACCAATGGTCAAATTCTGCAATCAGCTTGGTTCGGTTGTGCGCGAGCGTGAGGGGGTCTGTTGTATTCAGCTGGATTAATTCCTGCTGTATCACGAATTCGTTAAGACTTCGCAGGTCCAGCGTATAGGAAACCGTTGCGCAAAGGCCAACTGCAGCTGACATGTAAAACACTCCGGCCCAAAACTCATTGGCCGGAAGGCTGCTTCCCATTTTCAGCCAGGCAGACAGCGCAAACGCCAGCAAGCCAATAACGGCCAGTGACACCATCTTGATCCATTGATTGGGCACGAAAAAGATAACCATGATCAAAAAAATCATCCCCATGGCCTGTATCAGGTAATGCGGCAGGTCATACAGGTGAAACACAACCAGAAAGGTTCCAATAGCAGCAGTTTCCAGGAGCGATACCATCCATGAAAAGAGGCGGAATGACCGGATAGCCTGCTTCAGGCATACCGCGGAAAAAACCAAAACCGAAATACTGGTGACGATCCGCATACCCAGAAC
>JAAYJP010000257.1 GCA_012522875.1 Clostridiales bacterium
CCGCCCGGGCCTTATAATGGAAGAAAACGGGAGGATGTTTTATGATCAGACGCAAAGCGGAGCGCCCGGTGAATGTCTCGGATAACCGCTACGGCGGGGCAGGCCGGGTGGAAATGGCCGCCATCCTCAATGGCCAGGAAGAACTGGGCGGGAAAGGCCGGCTGTTCAGCCACATCACCCTGAGGCCCGGCTGCGGCATCGGCGTCCACAGCCATGAAGGGGAATGGGAAGCTTTTTATATCCTCAGCGGCCAGGCGCAGCTCACCGACGGCGGCCAGGTGCACACCCTGGCGGCTGGCGACGTTCACCTGTGCCCCGCCGGCCACAGCCATGGGGTGCACAACGCAGGCACTGAAACACTGGAGATGGTGGCGCTCATTCTTTACGCCTGACATCTCTCAACACGATATCAGCTCTTTGAAGGGGCAAAGGCGAGCGCCCGCTGTGCGGGATGAGGCGGGCCGCCGGCCCCATGAAGCAAGGCGTCTGAAGCAGCGCCTGCGCTGCCCGCAAACGGCTGTTCTGAACTGAGGAAATTGGGATGCTTTTTTCAGGAAAGCATCCTGCGCCCATCCTTAGCCCTCGCCCTCTGCCTGCATGATCAGATCCACCCGGCGCTGGTGGCGCCCGCCCTCAAAGCCCGCGTCCAGCCACATGGAAACAATCATCCTGGCCAGGTCAACGCCCACCACCCGGGCGCCCAGGGCCAGCATGTTGCAGTCGTTGTGGTTCCTGGACAGGACAGCGGAATAGCAGTCCGAGCATATGGCGCAGCGGACGCCATGCACCTTGTTGGCAGTGATGCCCACGCCGATGCCGGTGCCGCAGAACACAAGCCCCTTCCGGCAGCGGCCGTCCGCCACCGCCTGGGCGGCCTTTTTGGCGTAGACCGGATAATCACAGCTTTCCAGGGTGTGGGTGCCAAAGTCCTCATAGGCAATGCCACGCTCCTTGAGCAGCTCGATGATTTCCAGCTTCAGCGGCAGGCCCGCATGGTCACTTCCCAGCGCTATCATTGTTGCTTGCCTTTCTTCTGTTCATTCAGGAACTTCGTCACAGCCCCATATTCCGGCATGGCGCCCTGCGCGCCCAGGCCCAGGGTGGACAGCGCGCCAACGGCGTTGGCAAACCGGAGGGCGTCGGGCTCCGCCATGCCCCGGCAGAGGCCGGCCGCAAAGCCGGCGTTGAAGCTGTCCCCCGCGGCGGTGGTGTCAACAGCCGCCACCCGGAAGCCCGGCGCATGGATCACCTCATCCCCCCGGAAAAGGTAGGCGCCGTCGGTCCCCGCTTTGGCGATGACCGCCCTGGCCCCCATCTGGACGAGCTTTTTCCCGGCTCTTGCCAGCCTGTCAGGGCTTCCGGCCTCAAGCCCCGAGAGGACGGCCAGCTCAACCTCATTGGGGGTGATGTAGTCCACATGGTGGAGCAGTTCCCCGGGCAGGGGCACGGCCGGGGCCGGGTCCAGGATCACGGTTTTACCGGCCTCATGGAGCTTTTGCGCCGCATAGGCCACAGTTTCCAGGGGAATCTCCAGCTGCATGAGGAACACATCGCAGCTGAGCAGCCGGTTCCAGTACTGGTCAATCTGAGTCCTGTCCACCAGGAGGTTGGCCCCGGGGAAATAGATGATGCGGTTGTTCCCGCTGTCGGCCGCCACCTCAATCACGGTGGTGCCGTTGTTCACCCCGGGCACCGTCTCCACGCAGGCGCCGTCAATGGCGCTTTCCACCAGGACCCGGCGGTAAAGGGCGCCGTTCTGGTCGTCCCCCAGCTTGCCCAGCATCATCACCTCAGGCAGGAGCCTGGAGGCCGCCACCGCCTGGTTGCCTCCCTTGCCGCCCGGGAACACCTGGAAGCTTAAGCCCGTGAGCGTCTCCCCCGGCAAAAGAAACCGGGGCACCCGGGACACCAGATCCACATTCATGCTGCCGATGACAGCGATTCTCAGCATTTTGCCGCTCCTCTCCGCTGCTTGACGGTTTATTGATTCGACCCTACAATAACAGAAAAAGCCTTGGCTTCCAATAGAAGGAGGAGCAGCCTGTGAAGAAATCAACCTATGAGGACGCGCGCGGGCGTGCCATCCGTTATTTCGGCAAGGCGGGCATCGTCCTCACCCGGATGGAAAAGGATGCCATCGAGGTGGCGGACTTTGGCCTGGGTGAGCTTGATAAAACCGGCCTGGAACTGGTGACCTATGTGAACACGGAGCGCTGCTGCGCCAAGGAGCTGGTGCTCTTTCCCCGGCAAACCTGCCCGGAGCACCGCCACCCCACGGTGATGGGGGAGCCCGGCAAGGAGGAAACCTTCCGCTGCCGCTGGGGCATGGCCTACCTC
>JAAYJP010000037.1 GCA_012522875.1 Clostridiales bacterium
AAAGTGTAGCGGCAGCGTGGTGCCTTGTCAATCGCGGCGCCGGATACCAGCCCTCCGGCGGGGCGATGCGGGCAGGATGGACAAACTGTCCACCAGTCGCGCCGTTGCGCTCCAATTTCCCTTATGCTATACTCCATACAGATAGTTCAATCCATGCTTTTTTGCCTTATCTTCTCTTGAAGGGAGGAAACACATTTGCGCTATGAGCCTATGGGGGAAGCGCAGCGGCAGGAGTTCCACCAGGGAACCTGCCGGCATGCCTACCGCATGTTTGGCGCGCACCCTGTCTGGCAGGGGGAGGAATTCTGGCATTTTACCGTCTGGGCGCCCAATGCCCAGGCTGTCAGCCTCACCGGGGAATTCTGCTTTTGGGACTACACCAAATTTCCCATGGAAAAACAGTTCGACGGCACCTGGGAACTGCGCCTGCCGGAGGCGCTTTTCACGCCCCAGGCAGACCCCCGGCGCTTCAGCTTCGAGGGGGCCAGGGAAAAGCTTCGCAGCTACAAGTACGCCATCAAGGGCGCCGACGGCCAATGGCACCTGAAAGGGGATCCCTTCGCTTTTGCCGGTGAACTCAGGCCCAACACCGCCAGCCTCCTGTATGACCTGGACAACTACGCCTGGAATGACCAGGAATGGATGGAGAAGCGCGCCCGGTGGAACCCTTACCAAAGCCCCATCAATATCTATGAGCTTCATCTGGGCTCCTGGCGCCGGGGAGAAAACGGCCGCTTGCTGCGCTACGGTGAGATTGCCGACCAGCTGATCCCCTATGTGGAGGAGATGGGCTACACCCATGTGGAACTCCTGCCCGTGATGGAGCACCCCCTGGACATGTCCTGGGGCTATCAGGTGACAGGCTTTTACGCCCCCACCGCCAGGTATGGCACGCCCGGGGACTTCATGGCCTTTGTGGACCGGCTGCACCAGGCGGGCATCGGGGTGATCCTGGACTGGGTGCCGGCGCACTTCCCAAGGGATGAGGTGGGGCTGCGGCAGTTTGACGGCACCCCCTGCTATGAACACGCGGACAGCCGCCGGGCGGAGATGCACCAGTGGGGTACCATGATGTTTGACTACGCCCGGGGCGAGGTCAACAGCTTCATGCTCTCAAACGCCTGCTACTGGCTGGAGATCTACCATGTGGACGGGCTTAGGTGTGATGCGGTCAGCAGCATGATCTACCTGGATTTTTCCCGGGAGAACGGTTACCTGCCCAACCAGTACGGCGGGAACGAGAACCTGGACGCCATGCGCTTCCTCCGCCGGCTGAATGAAACGGTGTACCACGACTTCCCCGGCGTGATGATGATCGCCGAGGAATCCTCCGCCTATCCCATGGTGACCAAGCCCGTCTACCTGGGAGGGCTTGGCTTTGGCTTCAAGTGGAACATGGGCTGGATGAACGATATCCTCTCCTATATCAAGCTGGACCCCCTATACCGGCGCTGGCAGCATGACAAGCTGACCTTCTCCTTTTTCTACGCCTTCAGCGAGAACTATATCCTCCCTTTCTCCCACGACGAAGTGGTGCACGGCAAGCTCAGCATGCTGGACAAAAACCCCGGAGACCTGTGGCAGAAGTTCGCGGGCCTGAGGGCCCTGTACGGCTATACCATGGCCCACCCCGGAAAGAAACTGCTGTTCATGGGGAGCGAATTTGGCCAGTTCATCGAGTGGAAGAGCGATGACCAGCTGGACTGGTTCCTGATGGTCTATGAGCGCCACCCCGACCTGTGCCGCTGTGTGCGGGAGCTCAACCATTTTTACCGGGATACCCCGGCGATGTACGAGGTGGATGACTCCTGGGAAGGCTTCAAGTGGCTGGCGCCGGATGACAGGGAGCGCAGCCTGCTGGTGTTCATGCGCATGGACCGGGAGGGGAACACCATCCTCTGCATGACCAACTTCACGCCCGCCTTTTACCCCCAGTACCGCTTCGGCCTGCCGGGGCCGGGCGTGCTCCGCGAGGTGTTCAACTCCGACCTGAAGGCGTATGGCGGCAGCGACCAGTTCAACGCTGAACCCCTGAACGCCCTTTCCGAGCCCCTGGGCAACCTGCCTTATTCGGTTGAGGTGTGCGTGCCGCCTCTGTCCACGGTTTACTTTGCCTTTGACCGGGAAGGGGGCCCCGGCGCCGGGGAAGAAGACGCTGCTGCCTATCACCGGGTACCAGCACAAGAAGAGGAGGACTAGAGCATTGCTCCAGAAGAAAACCTGTGTGGCCATGCTGCTGGCGGGCGGCCAGGGCAGCAGGCTGGGGATCCTGACCCGCCATGTGGCCAAGCCCGCCGTGTCCTTTGGCGGCAAGTACCGCATCATCGATTTTCCGCTGTCCAACTGCGTCAACGCCGACATCGACACGGTCGGCGTCCTGACGCAGTACAAGCCGCTGGAACTCAACGCCTACATCGGCTCGGGCGCACCCTGGGACCTGGACATCTCCAACGGCGGCGTCTATGTGCTGCCCCCCTATTCCAGGGGGGATGCCGGGGAGTGGTACAAAGGCACAGCCAACGCCATCTACCAGAACCTGGAGTTCATCGCCCAGTATAACCCGGACTATGTGCTCATCCTCTCAGGCGATCATATCTACAAATGCGACTACAGCGAGATGCTGGCACACCACATCAAAAACGGCGCCGCCCTCACCGTGGCTGTCCGGGAGGTGCCCTGGGAGGATGCCAGCCGCTTTGGCCTGATGAACACGGACGATGCGGGCAATATCCTGGAATTCGTGGAGAAGCCCAAAAACCCCAGGTCCAACAAGGCCAGCATGGGCGTGTACATCTTCAGCTACGACAAGCTGGTCCACTATCTGGAAGCGGATGAGAAGACGCCCAAGTCCTCCCACGACTTCGGCAAAAATGTGATTCCTGCGATGCTCCTGGCCAACGAGAAACTTGCCGCCTGGCGCTTTGAGGGCTACTGGAAGGACGTGGGCACGATCGAAAGCCTGTGGGACGCCAATATGGACCTTTTGCGCTATCCGCCGCCCATCAACCTGCATGACCGCCAGTGGCGCATCTACGCCAGGAACGTGGGAGAGCCGCCCCACTATGTCTCTCCCAAAGGCGCTGTACATGGCAGCCTGATAACGGAAGGCTGTGAGATTTTCGGCCGCGTTTCAGGCTCCGTCCTCTCCGCCGGCGTTTTGGTGGAGGAGGGGGCTGTGGTGGAGGACTCCGTCATCATGCCCTACAGCCACATTGGGCGCGGCGCCGTCATCAAGCGCGCCATCATCGCGGAAAATGTGGTGGTGGGCGAGGACGCTGCCATCGGCGGGGATACGGGCGACATCGCTGTGGTGGGCAGCAACACCCGGGTGCCAAAGGGCCATACCCTTGCCGCCGGCCAGCAGATGGGAATATGAGGGGAGCGCCATGAAAAAGAACATCGTCGGCCTCATTTATACCGGGGAGGGGATCAGCGAACTCAAGGAACTCACCCGCTACCGCTCCACCGCCGCCATGCCCATGCTGGGCCGCTACCGGCTGATTGACTTCAACCTCTCGGTCATGATCCACTCGGGCATGAAGAATGTGGGCATCATCATGCAGAAAAACTATCACAGCCTCATGGACCATCTGGGCAGCGGCCGGGAGTGGAACCTGCACGGCAAGCGCTCCGGGATGACCATCCTGCCGCCTTTCATGAACGGGGACCGGGTAGGCGTCTATGAGGGATTGCTTGACGCGCTGCACTCAAACCTCAACTTCCTGCGCCGATCCACGGAGCGTTTTATCGCCGTAACGGACAGCAATGTCCTCTATCAGGTGAACTTCAACGAAATCCTGGATGAACACCTGGAGAAGCGAAACGACATCACCCTGCTCTACAGCAAAAAAAGCAGCCTCAGGCGCAACGGCAGCGGCCGCTACCTGGATCTGAATGGCTTTGGTGCCGTCACCAAGATGGAGTTTGACCCCACCATCCCGCACTTTGAGAATACCTATATCGGCGCCTTCCTTGTCCGCCGGGAATTGCTGATCGACCTGCTGGACCGCTCGGTCGCCGCCGGGCAGCACCATTTTTCCAGGGGGATGCTGGCCAGCATGGTGGCCAACAACACCCACCGGGTGGGCAGCTTCGAGTGCCCCGGCAACATCTGGTCCATCGACTCCGTTCCTGCCTATTTCAAGGCCAACATGGATTTCCTGAGCGATTCGGTCCGCCGGCAGGTGTTCAGGGATGACCAGCCCATCTGGACCAAGCTGAGGGATGAGATGCCGGCCCGCTACCTTGGGGAAGCCAAAGTCAATAATGCGCTCATCGCCGATGGCTGCGTCATTGAGGGCAATGTGGAAAACAGCATTCTCTTCCGCGGCGTGCATGTGCGCCCCGGCGCCACGGTGAAAAACAGCATCATTATGCAGGACGCGGTCATCCACCGGGGGGCGGAGCTTGAGAACTGCATCCTGGACAAGCAGACCACCATCCGGGAAAAGGTCCGCCTGATCGCGCCCTACGCCTATCCCATCGTGGTCGCGAAAAACCTGACCATATGATATGATAAGGGTGTAAACGCGCCGTCAGGGAAACCGGCGCGGAAGGAGGCAGGGAACGATGAAAATACTCTTCACAGCCAGCGAGTGTGTCCCCTTTGTCAAAACGGGCGGGCTGGCGGATGTGGTCGGCTCCCTGGCCCCGGTGCTGGCCGCCCAGGGCCACGATGTGCGGGTGGTCCTTCCCAAATACGGCAGCATTCCGGAGCAGTATGAGCGCCTGATGATCCACACGGTGGATTTTGAGGTGAATTTGGGATGGCGGCGCCAGTATTGCGGGGTCGAGCAGCTCGAATTGAACGGCGTCACCTACTATTTCATGGACAACCGCTACTATTTTGGCCGCAACTACATCTACGGCATGGGCGGGGACGAGTATGAGCGCTTCGCCTTCTTCTGCCGCGGGGTATTGAACGCCCTGCCATTGATCCCGTTTATGCCGGACCTCATTCACGCCCATGACTGGCAGGCGGGCATGATCCCGGCGCTTCTGCGCATCCAGTACAGGGGACTGCCCAAGTATGACCCCATCCGCACGGTGTTTACCATCCATAACCTCCGTTACCAGGGTGTTTTCGGCATCCAGGATGTACAGGATGTGCTGGGGCTGCCGGACAGTGTTTTTACGGATGACAAGCTGGAGTACTTCGGCAACGCCAATTACCTGAAGGCCGGCATCGTCTACGCAGATGAAATCACCACGGTGAGCCCCACCTACGCCGGGGAAATCCAGACCGCCTACTACGGGGAAAACCTGGACGGCCTGCTGCGCGCCAGGGACAACCACCTGACGGGCATCCTCAACGGCATTGACGTCAAGGAATACAACCCCGCCACCGACAGCCACTTAGCGGCCACCTACACAGCCGATGACCTCTCCGGCAAGGCCGCCTGCAAACGCGCCCTCCAGGAGGAACTTGGCCTGGCCAGAAGGCCCGAGGCGCCCATCGTGGCCATGGTGTCCAGGCTCAGCAACCAAAAGGGCCTCGACCTGGTGGATTATGTGATCTCCGATATCATGCACGAGGATATCCAGTTTGTCTGCCTTGGCATGGGGGAAGCCCGCTATGTGAACCTGTTCAACTGGGCGGAGCAAAACTACCCCGGCCGGGTGGCCGCCCGTTTTGTGATGGACAGCGCCCTGGCCCACAGGATCTACGCGGGGGCAGACCTTTTCCTGATGCCCTCCAGCTTCGAACCCTGTGGTTTGAGCCAGATGCTTGCCATGCGCTATGGCACCATTCCGGTGGTGCGGGAAACCGGGGGGCTGAAGGACACGGTGCTCTCCTACAATGAGGTCAGCGGTGAGGGCAACGGCTTCAGCTTCCTCAACTACAACGCCCACGATATGCTCCATGTCCTCCAGCGGGCGCTTCACTTCTACTGGAACAAGAAGGATGTCTGGCAGCTGCTTCAGCGCCGGGGCATGATGCAGGATTTCTCCTGGGAATCCTCAGCCCGCCATTATCTGGGCCTTTATGGCGCGCTGGCCACGCGGGCCGCTGTGCCTGCCGCCCCCCAGCCCAGGGAAAACGGCAACCCGGAGCCGGAAAAGCCCGGGCCCAAGCCCAGGGCCAAGCCGGATCCGGCTTCCAGGCCTGCCAAAAAAACGGCCGCGCCAAAGCCAGCCGCTTCAAAGGCAGCCGCCGCGAAAACGGCTGCGAAAGCCCCGCCACGGGCCAAGGACCCTCCCGCTGGAAAGCCCGCCGCCAAGGCAGGCAAAGCAAAGAAAGACTTGAAAACTGAGTAGGCATAATGATACAGCGCCGGCACGATGAATCCCCGGCGCTTTTTTACGCGTTTTCCGTTTATTGTCCGGACCGGCACCCAATCCGCAGTATTTTCCCGAAATCGTTTGACAAGGCTTAAGAATGATGATATTATCTATGATTGCATCAGTATCGCCTCAAGCGGACGGAATGTGTGCCTTATTATGGAAAGGACGCACACCGGCCAGGGCGATACCGGGAGCAATGAAGGGGTGATGTTTTAATATGGCTCACGAAGTCCAAATGGGGAAACTGCGCAAACGCATGAGCTTCTCTCGCATCGACGAAGTGCTCGACATGCCCAACCTGATTGAGGTCCAGAAAAACTCTTACCGGCGTTTTCTGGAAGAGGACTTTAAAGAAGTCCTGGCGGATGTGTCCCCCATAACCGACTACTCTGAGAACCTGGTACTTGAATTCGTTGACTACAAACTCGACAAAACCCCCAAACACAGCGTGGAACGCTGCAAGGAACGGGACCTGACCTATTCGGCGCCGCTGAAGGTCTTCGTCAGGCTTAAAAACAAGGAAACCGGCGAAATCAAGGAGAGCGAGGTCTTCATGGGGGACTTTCCCCTGATGACCGAGCACGGCACCTTTATCATCAACGGGGCGGAGCGCGTGATCGTCAGCCAATTGGTCCGCTCCCCCGGCGTCTACTTCACCCAGCAAATCGACAAGGCCGGCAAGCTGCTCTTCTCCGGGCAGATCATCCCCAACCGGGGGGCCTGGATCGAGTTTGAGACCGACAGCAATGACGGCCTCTGGGTACGGATTGACCGGGCCAGGAAACTGCCCATCACGGTCATCCTCAGGGCCCTGGGATACGGCACTGACCAGCATCTGATCGACCTGCTGGGCGAGGATGAGCGGCTTAATGCCACCATCAGCCACGCGGATGCCAACACCAAATCCCAGACGGAAGCGCTGCTGGAAATCTACCGCCGGCAGAAGCCCGGCGAGCCGCCCACCGAGGACGGCGCCCGGGTGCTGCTTCACAACCTGTTTTTTGACCCCAAGCGCTATGACCTCATGCGCGTGGGCCGCTACAAATACAACAAAAAGCTGGGTGTCGCCGACCGGATCACCGGGCATGTGGCAGCGAGCAATGTTGTCAACCCCGATACGGGGGAGGTGATGGCCAAGAAGGGCACCACCATTGACGAAGCGCTGGCCATGGCCATCCAGAACGCCGGGGTCAACAAGGTGGAGCTCCAGGCGGGCGACCATGTGCACCGGGTGGTGGGCAACAACTTTGCTGACGCCGCGGAATACCTGCCTTTTGATCCCAGGGAGGCGGGCCTGAACGAAGCGGTGCACCTGCCCACCCTGAAGCACATCATCCAGAATGTGCCGGAGGAAGACCTCCTGCGCGTGGTGAAGGAGAACGTCCACAACCTGATCCCCCGCAACATCATCATCGATGATATCGTGGCGGCGGTCAGCTACCTTTTGGGCCTGCCCCATGGCGTGGGCAGCGTGGATGACATCGACCACCTGGGAAACCGCCGCCTGCGCAGCGTGGGCGAGCTGCTCCAGAACCAGGTGCGCATCGGCATGAGCCGGCTTGAGCGCGTGGTGCGTGAACGCATGGCCATCCAGGATGCCAGCGACGTAAAGCCCGGGGATCTGATCAATATCCGCCCCGTGTCCGCCTCCATCAAGGAGTTTTTCGGCTCCTCCCAGCTCTCTCAGTTCATGGACCAGCCCAATCCCCTGGCGGAGCTGACGCACAAGCGCCGGCTGTCCGCCCTGGGCCCAGGCGGCCTCAACCGTGACCGCGCCGGGATGGAAGTGCGCGACGTGCATTATTCCCACTACGGCCGCATCTGCCCCATCGAAACGCCTGAAGGCCCCAACATCGGGCTGATTGGCAGCCTTGCCACCTATGCGAAGATCAACGAATACGGCTTCCTGGAAGCCACCTACCGGAAGGTGGATCCCAAGACCCACCGGGTCACGGACGAAATCGTCTTCATGACCGCCGATGAGGAGGACAAGTACTACATCGCCCAGGCGCTGGAGCCTTTGAACGCGGACGGCAGCTTCATCAACGACCTGGTCACGGTGCGCTGGCGCGAGGATGTCCTTCGGGTTCCCCGGGACAGGGTGGACTATATTGACGTCTCCTCCAAACAGCTGGTTTCCGTAGCCACCTCCATGATCCCCTTCCTGGAGAATGACGATGCCAACCGTGCCCTGATGGGGTCCAACATGCAGCGCCAGGCGGTGCCGCTGATCAAGCCTGAGGCCCCCATCATCGGAACAGGCATGGAATATAAGGCAGCCCATGACTCCGGCGTGGTGCTTTTGTCCAAGCACGCCGGCATCATCGACCGGGTGAGCGCGGACGAGATCGTCATCCAGGATCAGCAGGGCGAGAAGCACAGCTACTCCCTGACCAAATTTGCCCGCTCCAACCAGTCCACCTGCATCAACCAGCGTCCTCAGGTGAACGCGGGCGATGAAGTGGCGGTGGGCGACTTGCTGGCCGACGGGCCGGCCACGGACCTGGGGGAGATCTCCCTGGGCCGCAAT
>JAAYJP010000258.1 GCA_012522875.1 Clostridiales bacterium
ATCGGCTGCTATGGCACGCTGATCAAGTACATCAAGCAGGGGCATGAGGTGTCCGTCTGCCACATCGCCAACGGCAATATGGGCCATGTGGAGATCATGCCGGACGAGCTTCGGCGCATCCGCCATGAAGAGGCCGCCGCCGCCGCCAGGCTGATCGGAGCCAAGCATTATGCCATTGACATCCCGGACATCCATGTCACCGCGGAAAACGACCAGCTCATCTATGACCTGGGGCGCGTCATCCGCAAGTCAAGGCCGGAAATCATTATCACCCATAATGATTATGACTATATGAACGATCATATGCAGACCTATTACGCCACCATGCGCGCCTCCTTTGGCGCCAGCATCCCCCACTTCCACTGCAAAGACGCCGGCCCCGAGGTTCCCGTCTGCCCGATCTACCATATGGACACGGTCTCCGGAGCGGGCTTTATTCCCACAGAATATGTGGATATCAGCGATGAGATGGAGCTGAAGCTGGAAGCGCTCAGCTGCCACAAATCCCAGATTCAGTGGATGCTGGAGCATGACGGGATCGATTTCCTGGATTTTGTCAGAACCTGTTCCCGCGTTCGCGGATACCAGTGCGGCGCACAATATGCCGAGGGGTATAGGGCCAACACCAACTATTTGCGGTTGACCGCCAGGCGGCTGTTGCCGTAGAATAGATTCCGGACAGACACATATCCAATCCGAAAGAGCGAGGGAATTGCCGTGAGCCAGTTGACCGCCGGGAGAAATGTCAGGGGACGCTTCTCAAAATTCACCAAGGACTATGCCATTGTGGTGGCAATTTTGCTGCTGATGGTCGTTTTCACCTTTGCCTCAGACTATTTTTTAACCTATCGCAACATCCGCAACATCCTCATGCAAACGGTGTCCGTGGCCATCGTGTGCATCGGGCAGGCGATTATCGTGACCACGGGGGAGTTTGACCTTTCCCTGGGGCAAAATGTCTGCCTGACCTCCGCGGTGATGGCCTACCTGATCAAGTTTGCCGGCTTCAATCCCTGGATCGCCATCCTCTGCGCGATCCTGGTGGGGGCCATGGTGGGCATGAGCAATGGCCTGCTCATCGCCTACGCGGGCATTCCCTGCTTTATCGTCACGCTGGGCTTCCAGATGATCGCCAGGGGCGCAGCCAAGATCATCACCAACGCCTCGCCCATCGCCGGGATGCCCGAGCAGATCAAATGGATCGGCCGCGGATTTATCGGCGGGAACGAATACGGGTTCCCCATCAGCGTGCTGATCATGCTGGGCCTGTTCCTTTTGTTCATGTTCATCACCCTTCGCACCAAGTTTGGCCGTTCCCTCTATGCCATTGGCGGCAACAAGGAAGCCGCTTACTTCGCCGGCATCAACGTCAAAGCGCACCGCGCGGTCATCTACACCATCGCGGGGGCGCTGTGCGGCATATCCGCCGTCATTTTGGTCACCCGCCTGGACAGCGCCGCGCTTACCAACGGCAACCTCTACGAGTTTGACGCCATCATCGCATGCATCCTGGGCGGTATCAGCCTGGCGGGCGGCCGCGGCAAGATCATCCAGGCGTTCTTTGGAGCGATCTTCCTGATGCTCTTCTTCAACGGCATGACCATGCTGAACGTCAACCCCTTTGTGCAGGATGTCCTCAAGGGCGTGGTGATGATAGGCGCCGTTGCCCTGGATGTTGTGCGCAACCGGCGCAGATAAGGCGGGGAGACGAGATGGCAGACAATATCCTGGAACTGAAGAACATCACCAAGGTCTTTCCGGGGGTGAAGGCGCTGGACAAGGTGTCCGTTTCCATCCAGCGGGGCACGGTGCACGCGCTGGTGGGGGAAAACGGCGCGGGGAAATCCACGCTTATCAAGGTGCTGGCCGGCATCTACCACCCGGAGGAGGGCGAGGTCTTCCTGGATGGTGTGAAGGTGGACCTGCGCACGCCCTATGAGTCCCAGCAGAAAGGAATCAGCGTTGTCCATCAGGAGCTGAAGATGTCAGAAACCCTGAGTGTGGCAGAAAACGTATTCCTGGGCAACCTCATGTACAAGGGCCGAATCGTTGACTGGAAGGGGATGCGCCAGCGGGCTTCGGAAATGCTCAGGGAGCTGGGTGTGCCGATGGATGTGACGGTCGCAGTGGAAAGGCTGTCTGTGGCGCAAAAACAGATGGTGGAGATCTGCAAGGCCATCAACCGCAACTGCAAGGTACTCATCATGGATGAGCCCTCAGCCACACTGACGGAAAAAGAGCAGTCCCTCATGTTCAACACCATCCGGAAGCTCAAGGAAAATGGCGTTACCATCATCTACATCTCACACCGTATGGAGGAGGTATTCGACCTTTCGGATCATGTCAGCGTGCTTCGGGACGGCGCGCACATCGCGACCCTGCCGGTGGCAAATGTCACCCGGGATGAACTGGTGAGCATGATGGTGGGGCGTGCCGTTGCGCATGACTACCCGCGTTCCGCAAAAGCCCTGGGCGAGGTGGTGCTGGAGGCAAGGGGCATTAAGCGCAAAGGCGTGCTCAATGACATCAGCTTCCAGCTGCGCCGCGGCGAGGTGCTGGGGGTCGCGGGCCTGGTGGGCGCGGGCAGGACCGAGCTGGCGCGTGCTGTGCTGGGCATTGACAGGATCGACGCCGGGGAAATATTGCTGCACGGCAAACCTGTCAAGATCGACAGCTTCAGGAAAGCCATCGGCCTGGGGCTGAGCCTGGTGCCGGAGGACCGCAAAAGCCAGGGCCTGGTCCAGATCGCAACGGTCAGCCGCAACATCTGCATGGTCAACATGGACGCGGTGTCCCATGGTTTTGTCATGGACGCCTCCAGGGAACGCCAGGTCAGCCAGGAATATGTGGAAAAAATGGACATCAGCACACCCAATGTGGAAACGGAGGCACAATACCTTTCCGGGGGCAACCAGCAAAAGGTGGTCATTGCCAAGTGGCTTCTGGAGGACAGTGAGATTGTCATCCTGGATGAGCCGACCCGGGGCATTGATGTAGGCGCCAAAAGCGAAATACACCGATTGATCGTTGACCTGGCGGAAAAAGGCAAATCCATACTGATGATTTCCTCTGAGCTGCCTGAAATCGTCGGCATGTCAGACCGCGTCATGGTCATCCACGAAGGGAACCTGGTGGGAGAGTTCAAGCGCGGTGAAGCGACTCCGGAGAAGATCATGGCGCTGTGTATTTAACAAATGCTGTACCCAAGCCGCGCGAAGCGGCTAATAGATAAGGAGGCAACCTATGAAAAAAAGAACCTTAGTTTCCCTGTTGCTGGTCTTTGTGATGCTGGCCGCGTTCGCGGCCCCCGCAGTCGCGGAAGCGCCCTGGGCGGGCAAAAAACTGGGCGTCGCCCATATCACCCTGTATGACGAATGGTGCAAGGCTGTCTATGATGAGTTTATGTCACAGGGCCCCGCGATGGGCTTTGGCGAGATCAACATCCAGGACGGCAACCTGAACGCTGAAACCCAGCAGAAGCAGGTGGAAGACTTCATCACCCAGAAGTATGACGCCATCCTCATTGACCCGGTCAACAGCGCCGGCATCATCCCCACGCTTGAGCAGGCAGGCGCCGCGGGCATCCCTGTGTTCGCTTTTGACAGCGGCACCGAATATAAGGACCTGGTGACCCACGTTGCCTGGGACCATGCCGAGACCGGCGTGCTGACTGCCCAATGGGTGGCGGACTATGCCAAAGAGAACCTGGGTGGTAAGGTGCGTGTTGGCGTGCTGGCCATGCTTAACGCCGTGCACACCCAGGTGCGCTCCGAATCCTTCAAGGCGACCCTGACTGAGCTGCTGGGCGAAGAGAACATCACCTGGGTCTTCGACCAGGATTTCGGCGAGACCCGTGAGTCTGCCGCCAACATCGTCACCAACAACATCGCCAAGCCCATTGACGTCATCTGGGGTGCTGTGGACAACGCCGCCCAGGGTGCCGCCAACGCGCTGGAGCTGGCCGGAGCCGAAGGCACCATCGTGGTGTGTGCCGGCGCCTGGGGCAGTGAACCTTTCAACATGATCAACAACAACCACAAATACTACAAGATGTGCATCGGCGTATCTGCCGCCAACATCGTCACCCTGACGCTGGAGTCCGTTCAGAAGCATTTCGCGGGCGAAGAGGTGCCGCGCCAGCAGAACATCGAGCTGGCTGTCATCGACGCCACCAACATCCAGGACTTCGTCAAGTACTACCAGTAAGCGCCCCGGGGCGGGGACAAGCCCCGCCCCTTTTTTGTACAGGAGGAGCAAACATGTCAGCACCTATCATGCGGATCCCCCGCAGCGAATATAACGCCCGGATCGCCCGGGTGCAGGAGGCCATGCGGCAGGAAGGCCTGGATTTGCTCATTACCCATGCCTGCGGCTGTGAGTCTGCCACTGTCCGTTATTTGACCGACTTCTGGGCTGTATTTGATTTTGCGGGCGTCCTGGTGCCGGCTTCCGGCGCTCCCATTTTGCTGACCGGCGGCCCTGAGAGCTATGATTTTGCCAGGCAGTTCGCGCAGATCGAGGATGTGCGTGTGCACCCGCTGTATGTGGAAACCAGCGCGCCTGAGTGGGACAAGCCGGCCAGCGCTTTTACTTTCCCGCAGATTTTGGATGAGCTGCGCTCCCGCGGGCCGCTTGGGAAAATCGGCATTGCCAATGTCAACACCCTTCCCCAGGTGATTTACCAGGAGATGATGGAAGGCGCGCGTGATGCCGAGGTCGTGCCTGCCGAGGGCCTGATCATGGGGCTGAGGGCCTGCAAGAGCAAAGAAGAGATCAAGCTCCTGCGTGAGGCGTGCCGCATCACCGAGGAGGCCATGAAAGAAGCGGTCTCCATCATCCGTCCCGGCGTGAGGGAATGGGAGATTCAGGCGGCCTGGATGGCGGCGGCGCTGAAAATGGGCGCTGAAGGCACAGGTTATCCCTGCTGGGTGACCTCCGGCCCCAATACCTTCCAGAGCCTGTGCAAGTCCACGGACCGCCAGGTGCAGGCAGGAGACATGGTGCAGCTTTCCCTGGGCGCCAAGTACTCCGGCTACTGCGGCAATATGTGCCGGGCAGTCGTCCTTGGGAAAATTCCGCAGAAGCACAGGGACATGATCAATGTTGCCCATGAGTGCCTGGAGGAGACCATCACCCTGCTTAAGCCAGGAACGCCTTTTGCGGTGGTTTATGACCGCTATCAGGCAACGCTTGACAAGCATGGCTTTAAAGGGCTCACTTTATATGGGCCCGCGCATTCGACCGGGCTTCAGGAGTGCGAGGAGCCCTGGGTGGACAACCGCTCAGGCCGGGTGGTTCTGCCGGACATGGTGTTCAACATCGATATCTGGATTGCCGATCACAAGTATGGCGTCAGGCTTGAGGACTGTGTGCTGATCACCGAAAATGGCAACGAACAGCTGACCTCCTGGCAGCGGCAGCCGCTGATACTGGATGTATAATTGGGAAAACGCAGATGAGTGAGAAAGAAAAAATGAAACCAATGCCCGCACCCCTTCTTCAGATGCGCGGCGTCAGCAAGGCATTCCCGGGTGTCAAGGCCCTGGATCAGGTGGACTTCACGGTTTACCCCGGCGAGGTGCTGGCTCTGGTGGGTGAAAATGGCGCGGGGAAGTCCACGCTGATGAAGATCCTCTCCGGGGTGTACACCATGGACGAGGGGGAGATTTTCTTTGAGGGGAAACCCATTACCATTTCGGGCCCCCTGGCGTCCCAGCGCATCGGCATCTCCATCATATACCAGGAGCTCAATGTCCTCAACAACCTGAACATCGCTGAAAACCTGTTCGTGGGGCGGGAAAAGGTGGGGAAAAACGGGCTGGTGGACCGCCAGCGCACCCACCGGGAGGCACGGACGCTTCTGGACGAGGTGAAACTGAGCCTTGACACCCGCACACTGATGGGCAGGCTGTCCACCGCGCAAAAGCAGATGGTGGAGGTAGCCCGGGCACTTTCCTTCAACGCGCGCCTGATTATTATGGACGAACCCACCAGCTCGCTGACGGATACGGAGACCCGGACGCTGTTTGACATCACCCGCCGGCTGAAGGAACGGGGCGTGGCGGTGGTGTTCATCTCCCACCGGATGGCGGAGATATTCCAGATATCCGACCGGGTGACCGTGATGCGTGACGGGCAGATGATCACTTCCCTTGACACCGCTGACACCAACGAGGCAGAGATCATCAGCGCCATGGTGGGCCGGGAGGTGGACAGCCTCTATGACAAAAGCGACGCTGAAATCGGGGAGACAGCACTGGAGGTGAAAAACCTCTCCTCCAGGGACGGCTACCTTCAGGACATCAGCTTTTCTTTGCGCGCGGGCGAGATCCTGGGCTTCGCGGGGTTGGTGGGCGCCGGGCGCAGCGAAGTGATGCGGGCTGTGTTTGGCATCGACCCGCGGCAAACCGGGGATATCTATGTGCGCGGCAAGAAGGCTGCCATCAACGGCACCACCGACGCCCTGCGCCACGGCATGGGTTTTGTGCCGGAGGACCGGAAGGAGCAGGCGCTGATCCTCAACATGACCGTGAAGAAAAATATGTCCCTGGCGGCG
>JAAYJP010000038.1 GCA_012522875.1 Clostridiales bacterium
GCGCACATTGAGCGGTGCGGAGAGCCGTGATATAATGCAGTGATATCATATAGAGGAGGCGGCAGATTGCGGACGGCTGACTTGATGGGTGCATCGCGCGCGGTACGGGACTGGAATCCCCCGGCCATCGCGTCCTTTTATGCGCTGTTTGGCTATTTATATTGCATGCTGGCCGCTCCCGCCCTGGCGTTGCACCCCGTGGTGGGCGGGGCCCTCTACCTGGTGGGCCAGGTGACCATCCTGTCCATCCACATGAACCGGCCAGAGCGGCGCCAGTACCTGCCACAGTCCCAGCGCAACGCCGGCTTGGCGCTGGGCGCCGTTTGCGGTCTGTTAGCCTTGGGGCTGCTGATGATTTACCCCCTGGCCGTTGACCTGCCCATGATTTGGCTGATGTTTGCCATCGCGGGACTGGTACACCTGATGGAGCGCGTGACCAGCAGGCTGTATCTGGCCAGCTTCAGCCGCGTCAAAGACCGGGTACGCCGGGTCGTGCGTCTGATTGAAGTATCCCTCCTGTTCATTGCCTTGGCGGCTCTGCTTTTCTTCCTTTCCCGCTCTGCAAATGACGCCTGGTACCTTCTGGGCGGATATGCCCTGTTCTGCCTTTTCCGGGTGGTGAGCTTGCTCAGAACGGACGAATCCCCAGATGCCGGGCCAGTTTACGCCCCAGCAGCGATACAGGACTTCCTGTCCCAGGAACAGAAAGTGGCCCGGGTGAGCGCGTACAAGAGTTTCCGGGCCATTATGCTCATCACCATGACAGCCCTTCAGGTGACAATGCTTTTGGTTTTTACCTTCATCGGCACCCGGGAGGTAGGGCTGATTACCAGCCTTCTGGTAGCATTCCTGTGCACCACCCTTTCCCAGTGGGCCACCAAATGGCTTCTTCTCAGGCGCGCCAATAGACGCCCGGGTACTGAGCCGGCCACAGGCCTGATGATCGGCCTGGGTATCTGGCTGTTAAGCCTGGTATCGTTCACCCGCTACGGCATGGACAGCCGTGTGATCTGGAGCTATCTGTCCCTGGGATTTTCAACTGCCGGGGTCACCATGGCCATTGTAAGCCTGCACGCGCTGGAAAACGATATGCGCGGGGTGGTGCAATTCGCCACAGGCGAAAGGCCCGGTCCGGCGCTGGACATTGCCCACGAAGCGCTGGCAGAAAACGCTGCCCTGATCGGGGAAATGCTGGTGCTTCTGGGGCTGATGGCCATGACCCTGTTTACCCGAGGGGCTTTTGAAGGCGGCAGCCTGCAGCTCAGCCTGCAGCCCTTGTTTTTGGCGCCGGCGCTGGCCCTCGTGGTTGCCGCATTTATGGCGGCTTTCCGTTTCCCGCTGGACCGCAAGGCAACGGCCAAGCTGCGCGCCTTTCTGATGCTCAAGGAAAACGGGGAAACCAACCTCCCCCTGCAGAAACAGCTGGAAGACACGGTGGTCAAGGTTCACCGGAAACGCTACGGCATCAAGCTGATCATCCTGATTTTGCGGCCGTTTTTTTATGTCCAGGTCATCGGCAAGGAAAAAGTGCACAGCACTCCTGGGGTAAGCACTGTATTCACGTGCAACCATGGGGAAGTGTACGGCCCCATCGTCACCAACCTTTATGTTCCCTTCTGGTTCAGGCCGTGGGTGATCGATGAGATATCGGAACCGGACCGCTCTGCCCAGTACCTCTACCGCAACACCGTGAGCCGCCAATACTGGATCCCAAAACGCCTGCGGCTGCCGGCTGCTAAGGTGCTCATGGCCTTCCTCGCGTGGGTCATGCGGTCTCTTGACGGCATCACCGTCTATCGGGACAACCCCCGGGAACTGGTCAAGACCTTCCGGGAGACGGCAGCCGCCATGGAAGCCGGGGATAACCTGCTGATATTTCCCGAAAATCCGAATGATGAAAGCCTGGACAAGGCTGGCTATCTGCGGGAAGGGGTGGGAGAGTTCTTTTCCGGCTTTGCCATGATTGCCCAGCTCTACTATAAAAAAACGGGCAAGTGCGCCCAATTTGTTCCCATCTTTGCCAGCAGGAAGCACCGCACCCTTACCTTTGGGGAGCCGACCTTCTATAACCCCGAAGCCCCGCCCCGTGAAGAGCAGCAGCGCATTTCCGATTACCTGAGGGGTGAGATGCTGCGCATGGCCAGCCAGGCTTCCAGGGAGGATGCGTTGTGAACGGCGCGATCTTCCTCACCCTGTATTTGCTGGCAGGCTTATGGACCGTCCGCTGCCTGCTGCCCCGGCAACGGGTGATCGCGCGGATATGGCTGGGCCTGAGCCTGGGAGTGTTCCTGATCATGTGGCTTCCCGCGCTGGTGGCCTTCCTGCGCCCCTATGATGCCGCCGCCCAATGGCTGTCCGTTGCGGCACTTGCAGCGCTCTCGGGAGCGGCCTTTCTGCTCAAACCAAGTGCTCAGCCTGAGCGGTTCTCGGATGAGGACCGGAAAGACCTGCGCCTGCTGCTCCTCTTTGCCCTGCCAATGTGCCTGCTGGGTATGTATCTGCAATACACGCATGTCCTGCGCCCGGTGGACGGAGCCCTTCATGTGGGTCAGGCCACCTATGGGGATCTCCCCCTTCATTTGGCGATCGCCACCTCCCTTGAGGGAAAGGCGCTGCCTGCGGTCTACAGCATCCTGCCAGGAACAAGGCTGGGCTATCCCTTCCTGGCTGACAGCCTGGCTACGAGTTTCCTGGCGCTGGGCTGGAGCCTCAGGGATGCCATGGTCATCCCCGCTGCCCTGATGATGGCGCTGGTGTTCCCGGGGTACCTGATCCTTGCCCGGCGTGCCTGCGCTTCCCGGCATGCCGCCGCCCTGGCTTTCCTCTTCGTGTTCCTGAATGGCGGCTTCGGATTCCTGTATGCCTTTGATATGGCAGGGGTCGATTTGGGGGCGCTTGGGCAAAACCAGCTCCAACAGGGCACCTGGCTTGGCCGCGTCGCCAATATACTCAATGGCTGGTATCAGACGCCGGCCAACCACGCGGAGTTCTCCACCTATAATCTCAGGTGGAGCAATATCGTGGCCGATATGCTGGTGCCCCAGCGCACCTTCCTGGCAGGCTGGATGGTGCTTCTCCCCTGCCTGTACCTGGTCATGGGCGGGATGAAATCGGAGGACAGGGACACGCGCCGCTGGGCGCTTGCAGGTGTGATGGCGGGGGGGCTTCCGCTTGTCCATACCCACTCCTTCCTGGCCCTGGCGATCTGCAGCGCCGCCTGGTTTATCCATACCCTCATCCGTAAAAAGCGCCTTTCTCACTGGCTTCTTTATGGCGTCACGGCGTTCCTGCTGGCGCTGCCTCAGGTGGTGTTTTTCACCTTCCGCCAATCCGGGCAGGAGGGCTTCCTGCGTTTTCACTTCAACTGGGTGAACAACCTGGGCGGAGCCGGTCTTCAGGACGGCTACCTGTGGTTTTACCTGAAGAATGTCGGGCTTCCGCTGCTGCTTGTCATCTTTTCCCTCTTTGAGAGGAACCCCTGGCACAAGCGGCTGCTGCTGGGAGCGCTGTTTATCTTCATCCCCGCGGAAATGGTGCTTTTTCAGCCCAATGCCTATGACAACAACAAACTTTTCTATGCAGCCTGGGCGCTGGCTGCCATCCCCGCGGCGGACTATGCCGTTTTAAGCTGGAACCGCCTGAAGGCTGTGCATGCCCGCCCGCTGATGGCAGTGCTGGCAGCGGGGGTGATGTTCACAACGGGTACACTGGCCATAGCCAGGGAGGCAGTAAGCGACTACCCCATGTTCTCCAGGGAGGATCTTGCCCTGGCCGACTTTGTAAAGGAGAACACGCCCCGGGACAGCCGATTTGTGACAGGCTTCCAACACATCAACCCCATTTCCTCTTTGACGGGGCGGGAGATCGTGGTGGGGCCAGACCTGTGGCTGTATTACCACGGCTTTGACACCGAAGAACGCCAGTCCGCCCTGCGGGCTTTCTTCCAGTCGCCCGAGGCATATGCGGATGTGCCCATCCGCTACGGCGCGGACTACATCCTCCTTGGCCATGAGGAACGCATGCTGGGCGGGAACAAAGAGGCTCTGGACCGCTTGTTTGATGTGGTCTACGACGAGAATGGCTACACCCTGTTCAGGGTGCCGGAGGGCTGAGATGGTGCGCCGCTTCCTGGAATACTCCCTGCGCTACCGCCGCCCCATCAAAGCCGTGTGGCTGGAGGATGGCAAATTGCTGTCGGGTACTCTGACCGTGACCGCTTTGGGTGAGGACGCCTTTTCCTTCACCAGCGCGCGCAGGAAAGCACCCAGGGAAATGCCCGTCACGGCTGTTCTGTCGGCTTCCTATGCCAGGGGGGACGATGGGGATACGCTGAAGAACACCCTGCGCATGAAAGAGAAAAAAGATGGTTGAACGCATCAAGGCCCTCGCCAGGAAAAAGCCCCGGCTGTATGAAGCCCTGGCCTACCTTTTCTTTGGCGGGCTTACGACTCTGGTCAACTGGTTGGTCTACCTGGCCCTTACCCACGCCTTCGGCCTGAATGCCTACCCCCAGGGCAGCGGCAGTTATGTCCTGCTGGCCAACCTGGCCAATATCCTGGCCTGGATACTCAGCGTACTCTTTGCCTATGCCACCAACCGGCGCTTCGTCTTTGACAGCCAGTCTAAAAGGAGCCGGATGCTCAGGGAGTTCTGGCTCTTTGTTTCCGCACGGGCACTGGGCTATGTGTTGTTTGACCTGTTGCTATTCAGCGCCTTCCTTACCTTCATGGCGGACCGCCCTGCCAAACTCATCATGAATGCGCTGGTCATTATCTTCAACTACCTGGCCAGCCGGTTTGTGATCTTCAGAACCGAAAAAAAGGAAACGCCCCCGGACGAGGGAGCGTAGTGCGGGAGAAGATATGGAAATCATCACCCATGGCACCTTCAGTGCCGCCCTTCTTGAAGAGAAAGATTTTGCCCCGGCAAAGGCCGATCCGGAAGCGTTCCTCAAAACCATTGTGGATGAAGGCTGTACGGGCTTAATTATCCCGGGAAAACTCATAAGCAGAGCACTGCCCCTCATGAAATCAGGTCTTTTGGATACTCTGCGGGAGCGTTTTGCCCACGCCGCATTCCGCGTCGCCATTGTTGATATGCCGGGCGGCCTGATTGCCTCCGCCGTGAAGACATTGATAAAGGCCTATAAGGCAGGCGATTCGGTGCGCTTCACCGGCAGCGCAGAGGAAGCCATGGCATTATTGGCCTCAATCCCTTCTGCTGGATGAACCCCGTGACAGCAGAATCAGCCTGACCAACTGAAGCAAAGCGCCTATGGCTGAAGCCACATAGGTCATGGCTGCGGCGTTGAGTACCTTTCTGACGCCTTTCTCCTCCTCCTGCGTGATCAGGCCCGAGCCATTGAGCATCGCAATGGCCCGCCTGGAGGCGTTGAACTCCACGGGCAGGGTGATCAGGGCGAAGGCCACCGTGAGGGAAAACAGCACGATGCCCGCCGCCACCAGCGGCTGCCAGGACATGATAAGCCCCAGGATGAAAATTGGCACACTGAGCATGGATCCAAAGTTCACTGCCGGCACCACCACGGAACGGATCGCAAGGGGAGCATAGCCCTCCTTCTTCTGCATGGCGTGTCCCGCTTCATGGGCCGCGATGCCGATAGCGGCGATGCTGGCGGAGTTGTATACCCCTTCAGAGAGGCTGAGCACCTGGGTGCGCGGGTCATAATGATCAGTCAGCGTTCCCTGGCCCCTGGCGACTGAGACCTCATTGTTGCCATTGTCATAGAGAATTTTCTGCGCAGCCTGGCTGGCAGGAATCCCCGCCTGGGTGCGGACCTTGGAATACTTATTGTAGGCGTTCTTCATCCCCGCCTGGGCTAAAAAAGCCAGCAGCAGCGCAGGAATGAGGATCAGCATGGTGGAATCGTAAAACAAGGGCGTTTCTCCTTTGAGGTGTTTTTTGCAGCCTGGCCTGGCCAGATTCTTCCAGGAACAATAATATTATATCACGTGATGCAGACAGCAATGCGCTGCCTTGTGGCCCTTTTTTGCAGGAACATACAGATAGCCACCCAAAAAGGCAAATGAGCTTTTGAAATCAAAGCATCTCTGCCAAAAAGAGGGGCGGCCCGAAGGCCACCCCTGTCCCGTTGCGTATCCTGCCGGATCAGCGGCCGAACTGCGCGTCGTTGTTGCC
>JAAYJP010000039.1 GCA_012522875.1 Clostridiales bacterium
CCACGAAGGCTGGCTCGGAGCCGGAAATATGTTCCGCGATGGCGATTGCGCCATCGTTGCCTGAGGCCACCATGGTGGCGCGGATGAGCGCTCCCATGGGCAATTGCTCCCCGGCCTGAAGGCCGATAACTGAGTGCTGATCCTTGTCCAGCGATGCGGCATAAGCCGAGATGGTGACGATTTCCTCCGGGTCCGACATGGTGAGCGCCAACAGAGCGGTCAAGACCTTGGTGGTGGAGGCAGGTGGACGCAGTTCGTCCGGGTTTTTCTCAAAGAGAACCTGGCCAGTGTTGGCTTCCATCACGATGGCAGCCTCGCCCCTGATATTTCTGGCCGCCAGATTCTCCGGCCTCGTGGGATCATAATCCCCGGACGCCTGGCTCCAAAATGGCAGGCAAGCGAGAAAAAAGGCCACGCAGATCAAGGCTGGAGTTGTGCTTCTGTGGCCTTTCCTCAGCATGGCTGCCCCCTTTCATTGGTGGGCTTATGCTATCACAAATCAGTTTTTCTGTATAGTTCAGGGCCTTGCTGATAGAGGTTGTTTCCCTGGCTGTCAATGACCACCACCGCCGGAAAATCCTTGATGACAAAACGATGGATGGCCTCCGGCCCCAGGTCCGGATAGGCGATGAGCTCGCTCTTTTCAATGCTTCTGGAGATTAGCACCGCCGAGCCGCCCACAGCGCCAAAGTACACAGCTCCATGCTGCTTCATGGCATCTATCACCTCAGTTCCCCGTTCGCCCTTGCCAATCATGCCCTTGAGCCCCAAGTCCAGGAGTTTTGGGGTGTAGGGGTCCATACGGTAACTGCTGGTGGGGCCGGCGGGACCCACGGCCTGGCCTGGCCTGGCCGGAGCGGGGCCTACATAGTAAATGGTTTCTCCTTCAAGGTTGACGGGCAGGGGCTTCCCCTCATCAAGCAAAGCGATAAGGCGCTTGTGTGCCGCATCGCGGCCAGTAAAGACAGCGCCCGAAAGCAAGACCTGATCCCCTGCTTGAAGGCCGCGTGCCGTTTCTTCGGTCAGGGGCAGCTGAACGTGTTTTACCATCATGTTCTCCTTTACAGCGTGGCTTCCGCGTGTCGGGCTGCATGGCAGCAGATATTGACGGCTACGGGCAGCCCGGCTATGTGGGTGGGCGCTGTTATGATATGCACCTTCAGCGCTGTTGTTGCACCGCCAAACCCGGCCGGCCCGATGCCCAGGCCATTGATGCGCTGGAGCAATTCCTTCTCCAGCGCCGCGTACTGCTGTTCCTTGTGCTCACGTGTCAAAGGCAGGCTGGCGGCACGCTTGGCCATGAGGGCAGCCAATTCAAAACTGCCCCCTAATCCTATACCCACCACCAGTGGAGGGCAGGCGTTTGGACCGGAGAGGCGCACGGTTTCCACAACGAAATCGCTCACGCCCTGGACGCCTGCCGCCGGTGTAAGCATAGCCAGCCGGCTCATGTTCTCTGAGCCGAAGCCCTTGGCGATGGCCAGAACATGTACCTTGTCACCTGGCACAATGCGTGTATGCAACACACAAGGCGTGTTGTCCCCTGTGTTTGTGCGGCCGAACAAAGGGTCGCCAACCACAGACTTGCGCAGGTAGCCCTCAGTATACGCCTTGCGTACTCCGGCGTTCACGGCTTCTTCCAGGCTGCCACCCGTCAGGTACACCTCCTGTCCAACGGTGAGAAATACCACCGCCAAACCTGTGTCCTGGCAGACACAAAGGCTCTCCTCAGCCCCGGCGCGGTTGTTTTCCATGAGCTGAAGAAGCACATGCTTTCCAAGGGATGAGGGCTCATGCCTGGCGGCAGAACCCAGGGCATCCATTACATCATCTCCAATAACATAGTTGGCCTGCAAGAACAGGTTTGCTACCGTCCGGCTGATATCCGATAC
>JAAYJP010000259.1 GCA_012522875.1 Clostridiales bacterium
ATAATTTCCTCAATTACCAGGTCAATGTATGCCCGCCGGTCGTCCCGGCATTCTTCCGGCACCGCGTGGGCCGCCATGAGGGTGGACACCAGGTGCACCGGCTGGATATCGTTAAGCGCCTGCGCCACCTCCAGCTGTTTGATCTCATCCTTCAGGTTCAGCCCATAGCCGCTCTTGGCCTCGCAGGTGGTGGTGCCCAGGCACAGCATTTCACCAAGCGCGGCCTGGGCCTTTTGCTTCAGCGCTTCAGGGCTTGCCGCCCGGGTCTCCCGGACGGTGGACAGGATGCCGCCTCCCTCCGCCAGAATCTGCAGATACGGCACCCCTGCCAGCTTCATTGGCAGTTCATGCGCGCGCCAGCCGCCAAACACCAGGTGGGTGTGGGCATCCACCAGTCCCGGGGTCACCAGGTTTCCTCCGGCGTCAACCACTATGGCGCCTTTCGTTAAGCCCCGGCCGATTTGCCCGGTGCCCACGTGGGTGATGCGGCCTTCCTCCGCCAGCACATGGGCGTTGTTGACTTTTCGCACCTGTGCCTGGGCGTTGCCTCCCAGCGCGCTTATGCCTTGGGGACTGGCCAGGAGGCCGATGTTTGTGATGAGTACTTTGGTCATTGGAACAGACCGTCCAGCAACGCATCGTCCGGCAAGCTGGGCAAGGTGATATGCTCGTATTCACCATTGGCCAGATTGTAAGCTTCTGCGGTTTCCAATGCGTTGCGGTTGAGTGCCCAGGAGCGCCTGGCCACGCCCACCACCACATCCCAGGGCATGGCCATGTTCAGAATTGTATCCACCCGCCGGCTGCCATCCAGCACCATGCCAAAGCCGCCGTTGATTGATTTTCCGATTCCAACACCGCCGCCGTTGTGCAGCGCCACCATGCTCATGCCCCGGGCGGCGTTGCCGGCGAAGCACTGGGCAGCCATATCCGCCATGATGTTGGAGCCGTCTTTAATGTTGCTGGTTTCCCTGAAGGGGGAATCGGTGCCGCCGGTGTCGTGGTGGTCCCGGCCCAGCATCACGGGGCCGATGTCACCGTCGCGCACCATCTGATTGAAGCGCAGCGCGATGTCCCGCCGCCCCTCAGCGTCCTGATACAGGATACGGCACTGGGTGCCCACCACCAGGTGGTTTTTGTCCGCATCGCGTACCCAGGCCCAGTTGTCCCGGTCCTGATAGCGCCGGTTGGGATCGATGACTGCCAGGGCGGCTTGGTCGGTTTTGAGCAAATCCTCCTTTTTTCCACTTAGGCAGCACCAACGGAAGGGACCATAGCCATAGTCAAACAGCTGGGGACCCAGGATGTCCTCCACATAACTGGGGAATATGAAGCCGTCCAGGTCGTTCTCCCCATTGCGGCAGACGGACACTTCGCCGGCATCATACACGGCCTTCAGAAAAGAATTGCCATAGTCAAAGAAGTAAGTGCCCCGGTGGCTGTGACGCTGGATCAGACTGTAATGCTTCCGCAGGCTAAGGTTCACGCGCTCCCGGAACTGCTCCGGCTCATCCCTGAGCATCGCCGTTCGCGCAGCGAAGTCCAGCCCCTGGGGGCAATAGCCGCCCTGGTAGGGGGCATGGCAGGAGGTCTGGTCGCTCATCAAGTCAACCGCAATATCCGCGCCAAGCAGATATTCGAGGAGGTCGATCACATTTCCATGATAGGCCACAGCGCAGGGCGTTCGCGCTTTTTGGTGCCCAAGTGCCATGGCGGCGGCCTCTTCAAGGGAATCCGTGCAACCCGTCACCCAGCCCTGATCCAGCCGGGTCTTGATGCGGGAGTAATCCACCTCCGCGATGATGGAGGCGGCACCGGCAATCACCGCCGCTTTGCCCTGTGCGCCGCTCATGCCGCCCAGGCCGGAGGAGACAAACAGCTTTCCTGCCAGGTTTCCCTCCTTGGGCACGCCCAGTTTCAGGCGGCCGGCGCCCAACAGGGTGCTGAAAGTGCCGTGCACGATGCCCTGGGGCCCGATGTACATCAGCCCGCCGGCCGTCATCTGGCCATAATTGGCCACTCCCAGGGCGGCGGCCCGGTTGAATTGCTCCTGCTGATCGAACTGGCCTACCATCAGCCCGTTGGTGATGATGAGCCGGGGCGCCATCCCGTGGCTGCGGAACAGCCCCAGCGGATGCCCCGACATCATCACCAATGTCTGCTCACGGGTGAGGCGCTGGAGATAGTACTTGATGAGGTGATATTGCATCCAGTTCTGGCACACCTGGCCGGTTTCCCCATAGGTGACCAGCTCATAGGGATAAAGCGCCACTTCCCGGTCCAGGTTGTTGTCCAGCATCACCTGGATGGCCCTGCCTTCCACACATTGGCCGGGGTATTCGCCGATGGGCTTGCCATGCAAAGGCTCTTTGGGCATGAAACGATAGCCATAGATTCGCCCGTGTGTATCCAGTTCCTTTGAAAACTCCCTGGCCATCATGGCGTGGTGCTGGGGCGGCAGGTAGCGCAGGGCGTTTTTCACTGCCTGGCGCCGGTCCTTTTCGCTTAGCCGGGTCTCCCGCTTTGGCGCCCGCCGGACCCCGGGGTCAAAAACCCCAGGCTCCGGCAATTGACCGAACAAAGCCTGTATCGGATCCTGCATTGTTATTCCTCCCGTGTTTTCGCGGCAATCACCGCTTCCTGCTCCAGCTGATGCGCCTGGGCTTCAAGCAGGTCACAGGCCTTGTTCATCTCCATCCTGAAGGCTTCATCCTGAATGGATTCCAGATTGATGCGCACATTGCTGACAGCGCCCAGCATGGCCGTGCGGGCCAGCATCGCGCCCACCAACGCGTCCGAATAGGTGCTGATGTTGCCACGCTTTACTGCCGCCACCGCCAGTTTCAGCACGGTGCTGGCGTCCTGCGCGATGGAGAGAGGGACGACGCATGCTTCCTTGAGACCAGCTTGCATGGCGTTCTGCCGCGCCTTGATTTCATCTTCCGAGCCCTTGGGCATCTTCAACGCTTCCATGAAACTCTGATAAGAGGCGCTGTCCCGCTGGATATCATCCAGCAGCTTAAGCCGTAAAGACTCAGCTTCCTTATCAATTCCCAGCATCTCCTCCCGTACCGGGGCGTATTTCAGTTTGCTGTGGGTCAGTTTGGCCACCATGCCGGTCAAGGATGCTGCGAAAGCGCCCGCCATGGCCGAGATACTGCCGCCTCCGGGAACCGGCGCTTCGGAAGCGGTGAGGGCGGACAGTTCCGCTACCGTCATGTGTTGTAAATCCTGCATGGTTATCCTCCTTCAAATTTGCGTTTCCAGAACCTGTTCATACTTGAAGTCCTCAATCTGCAGATAATATTCCGCACAATCCAACAGCGCCTTCATAGGCGCAAGGCCAATCAGTTCGCTGCACACCACATTCACCCCATAGCGCGCGGCCTCCCTTTTTACCATTTCAAACACGCGGAAAACGCTGGACTGGGTGTAGTCGGTGAGATTCATGGAGACCTGCGCCTGATGGCGTTCCTCCAGCATCACGCCCATCGCCTTGACATATTTCAGGCCGCCGCTTGAATGCCGGACTGCCTTGGCGATGGCTTTGGCGATGTTTACATCTGGCGTGGACAGATTAATGTTAAAGGCGATCAAGGGCATCCGGGCACCGATGGCGGTGACACCGCCGGTTGGATGAATCGTATTGGGACCATAGTCAGGCTGCCAGGCGGGGTCCTTCATCTTTTCGGCCATTCCCTCAAATTCACCCCGACGGATGTCGCTGAGGTTTTCCCGGTTGGGGGCCAAAGCGCTCTTCTCATACAATATGGAGGGCTGGCCGAAGCGTGCTGCGATCTGCTCCGACACATACCGGGCCAGGTTGTCCGCTTCCTCCAGGGTGCAGCCGCGGATGGGAATAAAGGGAATCACATCCACAGCACCCATGCGGGGATGCTGGCCTTTGTGCTGGGTGAGGTCGATGTATTCCAGGGCAACGCCAACTGAATCGATGACCGCAGCCCCCAGGGCCTCCGGTTCACCTACGGCGGTGATGACGCAGCGGTTGTGGTCCTTGTCTGCGCTATAGTCCAGCAGCTTCACATTCTCACGATTGCGGAAGCAGTCCGCCACTTTCTCAACTATCCGCATATCGCGGCCTTCTGAATAATTCGGGACAGATTCCATGATTTTGTCCATAAATTCTCCTCGTTTGAATGTTCTGGTCTATTCCTGGCCATTCTACCCTAAAAAACGCAGAAAGTCATGGAAAAGTTATCTGATTTCGCGCTTGACGTGGATGTGGTCCTATGGTATATTCATCGGGCACCCCTTTTGAGGGGGAGCGGGGACCTTGAAAACGATACAGAGAAGAGAAGCGAAGAACGACAGTTGAGACTTTGAGCGAATTAGCCGGGGAAGCTGTAGA
>JAAYJP010000040.1 GCA_012522875.1 Clostridiales bacterium
CAGCCCTGGCGGGTTCCCATGAGCCTGGGGCACTGGGCCTTGATGGCATCGGCATAGGCCGGGTACTGGGCCATGCGCGCCAGGCGGTAGTCCGGCGTGCAGCGCATCCCCGTGCCGCCGTAGACATAGGGCGAGCCGATGGCAGAAAGGGCAAATTCCCTCACGATCCTTCCCCGGTCCATCACGCCTCCCTCAGGGTGAGGCGGACCCGGCGGAACACCGCCCCCATGGCCCCCTCCCGCGCCCATTCGGAGAGGGAGGAGACCAGCGCCATCACCCGGGTCTGCCGGGCGCCTGTGGCCGGGTCTGTAAAGGTGAGGTTGACAGGGGCCGCGCAGGGGCCCAGGATGGCCGCGGCCTGGGCCAGGGTGAGGTCCGCCCAGGCGGCTTCCGCCTCCCTGACCAGGCCCCCGCCCTCCCGGGGCAGGCAGGTGAGTGCCATCTCCTGCGGGTCGGGCACCGGATTTCCGTTAAAGAGCAGCATATTTCCTCCTTGTCATGGTGTGATGATGAGGCTGGCTGCGAAGGCCAGCGCGTTGTCTGAAAGGGTTTTGATCAGGCCTGTGCCTTCCTGGGTGAACGCCCCGCCCATAAGCCGCCAGGAGACGGGCGTGCCCGCCTGAAACGCCTGGCTGAGCAGGCGCTGCCCCGGGTCCAATGGGTTCGCCCCGGCTGTGAGGTGCAGGGTTTCCGGGCTGATTTCCCCGGGGGTGTACACGGGCCCCTTCGCGCTTAACGGCCTCGTGTCCCTGATGGGGCGCTCCCCGGGGGTGAAGGCGGCCGAAACAAGCCCCTCCAGGGGCACCCAGGCGCCCGCATCCAGGAGGCTGAAGCGCAGCTTTCCGGGCAGGCCGTCCCACAGCGTGCCCTCAAAGGCCAGGTTTTTGAGAAACACGCCGGTGTCCGCCTCCGCGTCGTCCTTCGCATTGGCCAGGCGCAGGCCCAAGGGCTCAAGGGCATTGGCGGCATGGCCCGCCAGTTCATCCGCCTCTTCGGGCAGAACCGCCCGGAGGGACACCCGGACCTGCGCCCGGGCCGGCCCCTGGCTTCCCCCCTGCCAGTCCAGAAGGGAGAAGGCGGCGGCGGGGAGCCCCTGGGCCGCCTGGGGCCAGGCCCTGGAGACCCCGCAGGGCAGGGTTTTAAGGGCCAGGTAGACGGCGTGCATCAGCCCGGTCATGTCGCCAGCTCCATGTCGATCTCCTGGTGCCTGGGAAACACCCGCACCCCCGCCACCCGGTAGCAGCGGGCATCCCCCTGCATGTAGATGTGGTCGCCCTCCCGGATGCTCAGGGGCAATTGGGGCAGCACCGTCCAGCTCTCGGCCACGCGCATGCCGGATTCGCTCCTGACCAGGCGCTTTTTGGGCGGGCACAGGGTGCCAGTGAAGTCCACCCGGTTCACGCTTTCCACCCGGGCCACGCCGCCCGCCGCCCCCTGCACCACCTGGGTCTTCACCCAGGCCATCTTCCGCTGCCACCGCACCGTCAGCCGCATAGCGTCACCGCCTTTGCCAGCCGCCAGGGGCGCAGCATCACCTTGATGTCCTCCGGCATCATTTCCATCCTCACCGTGATTTCTCCCTCCTTGCGGTTTGTCTCCCCCTCCTGGCCCAGGCGGTTGTAGAGCGCCGCCGCCAGGCGCACCAGGCAGTGCTCCGTTCCCGGGGGCAGGGAGGCCCTGCCGGTAAAGGACAGGGCCAGGGCCTCCCCCTGGCGGAGCAGTTCCAGGATCAGCGCCGTTTCAGGCGGCTGGTCCAGGCACAGCATCAGGGCCACACGGCCCGCCAGTTCATCCATCTCAGCCCTCCTGCACTTCCAGGGTGAAGGTCTTCACCGGCTTCATGCTTGCCTTGTCCACCAGCAGGATGTGAATGTAGATTTTGGAGCCCGTGGTGATCAGCGCCTC
>JAAYJP010000041.1 GCA_012522875.1 Clostridiales bacterium
TGGCGAGCGGGCTCAGGAACCCCTGGGCGGTGGTGCAGCTGCCTGACCTGAGCCTGCTGTTCACCCAGCGCCGGGGCAGCCTGAGCCTCCTCAGGGACGGGGAAGTCACCCACATCGCGGACATAGAGGGCGTGGCGGCCCGGGGCGAAGGGGGGCTTCTGGGCCTTGCGGCGGATGTTGGCTTCGCCGAAAACCGCTGGATCTACCTGGCCTACAACACCCTTGCCACCGGCAGCCCTGAGGTGCGGGTGGCCCGCTTCCGGCTGGGGGAAGACCTGAGGCTTTATGACGGCATGGACATCGTCACCGGCATCCCCGCCAACCCCAGCGGGCGGCATTCCGGCGCCCAGCTTCAGATGGCGCGGGACGGCATCCTGTTCATCGGCACCGGGGACGCGGCGGACGCCAGGAACCCCCAGGATCCCAGGAGCCTGGCCGGCAAGGTGCTGCGGGTGACCCGGGATGGGGGGCCAGCCCCCGGCAACCTAGGAGACCCCTTTGACCCCCGGATTTTCAGTTTCGGCCACCGCAATGTCCAGGGCCTGGCGCTGTTTGAGGAGCCGGTCAACGGGCAGTACGGCTACAGCGCCGAGCACGGCCCGGGGCGGGATGACGAGATGAACCCGCTTCTGCCCGGCAATTTTGGCTGGGCGCCCGGGCTGCCCTACAACGAGGGCGTGCCCATGACTGACCTCGCCCGCTTCCCGGACGCCATCCGCCAGGCCTGGGCCTCCGGCAACCCCACCATCGCCGTGTCAGGCCTGGCGCTCATCCAGGGGGAGGCCTGGGGCGGCTATAACGGCGCCCTGGTGATGGGCGTGCTCAAGGACCGCCAGCTCAGGGTGGTGTGGCTGGAAAATGGGCAGGCCGCCCGGCAGGAAACCCTCTTTGAGGGCGCCTTCGGCCGCATCCGGGCCGCCCACATGGGAAGGGACAACAGCCTTTATATCACCACAGACAATGGAAGCGATGACCGGATCATCCGCATCCAGCCGGGGAAAAGGGAGGATCGCCTCAGGAACCGTCGCTGAAAAGGTCGCGGTGTTTATAGGTGACATCGCTCAGGCCAAAGAATCGTTCCGCGTTCCCGGAAAAGATCAGGTGCTTTGTTTCTTCGCTGGCGTGAAGCTCGTCCATCAGGGCGCTGTCCAGGTGATGCCACTTGCGCGCCCACTGATCGTTGTAATGATCGGTCTGGCAGTCTGTTCCCCAAAGAATGTTATGCTCGATGTCATACCCGCACCCCAGCAGTTTGGTCATCAAATCCCTGCGGTAGGGGACAGGTGTGCCCGGCGTCATGTCAAAGAACATCTCGCTGTTGTCTTCTGGATGCTTCATATGATTGGTGAGGAACTTGCCGTAGAGCGCGATACATTCGTCATACCAGGGCCAGGAGCAGTGCGCCAGGGAGAAGCGCAGGCCTCCCATTTTGCACAGAGCTTCCCAATGCAGCGGACGGTTGTACTGGGATGAAACGCCGTCGTCCCACAGGATCCCGCTGTGAAACAGCACGGGTTTCCCGGTCTTCGCGATGCGCTCAAGCATTCTGAGGCTTTTGTCTTCGTATACATAGAAGTTGTTGCAGATGACTTTGAAGCCGTTTATGCCACGGCCGGCGGCTTCGCCGATCAGATCATCAATGCCATCCTCATCCGGATGGACCCAGAGGATGGGAAACAGGCGGTCCATGTGGGCCTTGCAGCTTTCCAGCACCATATCCAGCCGCTGATACCCATCGTGGCCCCGGTTATGGGATGCGAAGGACCTGGGCGCTTCAGAAAAGATGGCCCCGCCACGGACGCCTGCCCGGTTCATCTGGCCAAGCAGGGCACTTGCATCAAACGCCACATCGCTCGACCTTGTTCCAAGGTGAATGTGCACATCAAATAGCTTCATAATAACCTCTCTTCCTGAATTCAGGGCGGAGATGCTGCCTTATTTAGGCATTTCTGGCCCTGAGGGTATCCAGATACACCGCGACTACTAGGATCAAGCCTTTGAAGAGCATCTGAAAGTAGGGGTTGAGCCCCAGCAGCGCCATGCCATTGGCCACCACCGACATGAGGATGACGCCCAAAAAGGTATTGAAAATGCTGCCTCGGCCGCCGGACATGCTTGTGCCGCCGATGACGACAGCGGTCACGATGTCCATTTCGGCGCCGGTTCCAGCGCTGTTAAGTGCCACGCCGCTTTGGGAGGTGTATACCACCGCTGCGATGCCGCACATCAAGCCGGAACACAGATAGGCGATGAAGCGCGTCTTTTTGACATTGATGCCCGAGAGGTGCGCCGCCTGCTCGCTGCTGCCCACGCAATAAAGATTGCGGCCGAATTGCGTGTATTTGAGCACAAACCAGCAGATGGCCAGAACGATAAGCATGATCCAGAACATCACAGGGATCCCCAGGATGGATTCATAGCCGATGGTACGGATCATGCTGTCTTTCACCGTCACATAGACGCCGTCTGTGATCAGGAAAGAGAAGGCGCGGAATATGAGCTGGGTTCCTACGGTGGCGATAAAGGGAATAATGTTCATGACATTGACAAGCGTGGCATTGATTGCGCCGCCAAGCAGGCCGGTCATGGAAGCCACCCCAAACAGGCCCAGGCCGGTGACCCCCAGGCGATAGAACGCGCCCATCATCATGCCGGACATGGCCATCAAGGGCATCTGGGAAAGGTCGATACTGCCTGTCAGGATAGGGAAGGTGAAACCAAAAGCCATGATGCCAAGATAGGCTGAGTAAATCGCCAGGTTTTTTGCGTTGGTCAATGTAAAGAAATAGGGAGACAGGCTGCTCCACAGAATACACAGGGCAATCAAGGCAAACAGCACCGTTCCCACATTGCCGTTTACCAGAACCCTTCTTACAAAACCCGGATTGTTATTCCTTTTCATGGGCAGCCTCTCCTATCGCTTTCTTTGCCACATTTTCCTGGGTCAGGTCCTTGCGCACGATTTCGCCGGTGATCGTTCCCTCATGGAAGACATACACACGGTCTGAAATGGCCAAAAGCTCCGGCAGGTCAGAGGTGATGAACACCACTGTCGCACCATTCCTGCAGATTTCTTCCATTTGCATATAGATTTCCGTCTTGGCGCCCACATCCACGCCCTTGGTGGGTTCGTTGAGCAGGAAAACCCTGGGCTTGTTCTCCATCCACTTCGCCGGGACAACCTTTTGCTGGTTGCCTCCGGAGAGGCTGGATATGGGCGTTTCCGGCGAAGGGGTTTTGATGCGCAGCTGCTTGATCCACCTTGAGGCCATGGACCTTTCCAGCTTCAGGTTGAGGAGGCCATTTTTTTTGACTTTGCTTAACGTGACACAGCTGATGTTCACCCGGACAGGCTGAATGAGCATGAGACCCTCTGTTTTCCGTTCTCCTGGAGCATAGGCGATTTTGTGCCTGATGGCATCCCTTGGAGAGCGGACCTTCACCCGCTTGCCATCCACCTTGATCACGCCTTTTTCCATCGGGACCTTGCCGAAGACGCATTCCATGGCGCGTTCCGACCCACAGCCCATGAGCCCATAGAAACCCAGTATCTCACCTTTATGCGCCCTGAAGGAGACATCTTTCAGAATGCCGGAAGAGAGATTTTCGATCTCCAGGAGAACATCGCCAACGCCGTGCGGGCTGATGGGATAGAATTCTCGAATCTCCCGCCCCACCATTGCCTTGATGATGTCAGCACGGGAAATATTAGCCATATCCTCCGTCAATATGCGCCGGCCATCGCGCATAACGGTGACGCGGTCGGCTATCTTAAAAATTTCGTCCATTTTGTGTGTGATATAAATGACGCCGCATCCTTGAGCCCTTAGTTTGTGGATGATTGCAAAGAGGCGGTGGATTTCTTCTTCGTTCAGCGCTGAGGTTGGTTCATCCAGTATCAGGAGTTTCATGTCCCGGACCTGGGCTCTGGCAATTTCGATGAGCTGTTTTTCGGCTGTGGACAGCATGCGGACCTCCGTGGAAGGAGGATAATGCTCCAGGCCGACCAGGGCCTGCATACGCCGGCTGTTTTCAAACAGCGCCTTATAGTCCACGGTGCGGTTCTTTTTTTTGTGCTGCCGCCCGATATAGATGTTCTCAGCAATGGACATGGTGGGGAGATAACTCAGTTCCTGGTAGATAACCGAAATGCCTTTTTCCAGGGATATGTGTGGGGTAAGCGCCCCGATTTTTTCTCCATCAAACTCAATAGTGCCTGAATCGTTGGTGTATGCACCGGATACGATCTTGATCAGGGTCGATTTTCCTGCGCCGTTTTCACCTACAATCGCGTGTACCTCACCGAAGCGCACATCCAGGTCAACGCTGTCCAACGCTTTTACACCCGGGAATTGCTTGGTAATCGCCTCCAGCTTCAGAAGCGTATGATATTCCAATGTGTTGCCCTCCGTTTTCATGGAAAGTGCCGGTATTTGACCGGCAAGGAACCCATCACGGCACTTCATCCACCCCAAATCATCCAATGAGGCCAGGCGGCCGCTTTTCCGTGCGGGTTACACGGCCGGGCGCGAACCGGCGCCCAGCGGGAAACCGATTCGCGCCCTTAATGCCTGCTTAGTTTTTCTTGAAGTCGCGTTCCATGAGATCGGGGAAGAACTCTTCCCAGTTGCTCATGCCAGCAACGGCCACCTTGGCTACCACATTGTGCTCTTCCTGAGTGCCCGCTACCATCTTTTCAGCCATTTCGATAACGGCCTCACCCCAGGTAGAGGTGTTGAGGAAGACGGATCCCCGCCACGGAGCGGTGAGATTGCCCTCTTTGATGGCCGTCTGCCAGTATTCCTGGGCGGCATCGATGCAGTCGCTGCCAGTCAGGACGACATCGTTCGCGCGTCCGGCGGCTTCAACGGCAGCCTGCGCAGCGTTGGCCATATCATCGGTCTGGCAGAAAATAACCGTCTTCTTGCCGGGATTCGCCGTAAGCGCGTCCATGACCAGCTGGAAGCTGGCGCTGGCATTGCCCGCTGTTGCCGCGATTTCCTGCACTTTGGTGTTGGTCGTGTCCACATACTCACTGAACACCGGCAACGCTGAAGTCAGGCGAACGGTGATGTCTGGGGCAGAGGCAAATGTGCCCACCA
>JAAYJP010000260.1 GCA_012522875.1 Clostridiales bacterium
GCCCGGCTTGTTTTTTATCGTCCAGGCGGGCGCCATCCTCTCCGGCCTTATCCTGATGGTGATTTTCCGCAAGTATAAGCACAAAATCTCCCTCCATGAGAAAACGGCAGTCCATGACCATTTCCCCACGGTGATGCTGATGGGAACCATCGTTCTGTTGATTCTGGCTTCCTTTGTTCCGGAAGAGCGCAAGCCCGGGATAACCAATGGGTTGATTTGCGTGGGCGTGATGCTGGTGGGCCTCCTGCGGGAGATGGTCCGGTCCGGCAGGCCTTTGCAGGCGGTCAAGTCGATACTGCGGGAAGTTGATCATCTGACCCTGCTGCTTCTGGCCGGGCTGTTTGTCATCATCGCCGGCATTTCCGAGGCCGGTGTGGTGGATGAAATCGGCCGGACTTTTGCAAGCGTCAGCGGCGGCAATGTTTTTGTCGCCTACACATTGATCGTTTGGGCTTCCGTCCTCCTGTCAGCCTTTATTGACAACATCCCCTATGTGGCCACCATGCTGCCTGTGACGGCCGTCATCGCTTCGCATCTGGGTGTGAACCCCACCGTGTTGTACTTTGGCCTGCTGGTGGGCGCTACACTGGGCGGCAACCTCACCCCAATCGGGGCAAGCGCCAATATCACAGGCATTGGCATCCTGCGTAAAAACGGCTGCGAGGTGAAAAACCGGGACTTCATGAGGATCTCCATTCCCTTTACGCTGACAGCTGTAACCACAGGCTACCTGCTCGTCTGGCTGTCATGGGGTTTGGGGTTATAAAACCATCGCGTTCCCGGCTGGCTGCCCGTCGCTCACTCGGCCCGTTCCTTTGCGCAGGGGCAAGCTGTTTTCCGAACGGTTGAGAACATCGCCATGAACACCAGCGCGCTGGTGCCCCCGCCGTCCAGATTCAGGGCTTCCTGAGCCCCCATCTCCAGCCTTTTCTCAGCCATCCAGCCGAAATACGCCCCTTTGCTTCCCTCTTTCCGCCCAGTGATGACCAGGGCGCAGCAGCTGCCCGGGGCAATCATGCCAGCGCGCATCGAATCTCCCGGTAGCTGCGGTAGTCCCTGGAGCAGAAGTAGCGCGGAACTTCCCCCTCCCGCACCAGGGCTGGACCAAAGGCCCAGGTGTCCGCACCCCCATGCCGATATACTCCTGGGCGCTGTGGGCGTCGGAGGCAAAGGTTTGGAACCTGCCGCCCCAAACAGCGCCAGCGCCTCAGGAAAGGGATGCGGGTGCAGTTCCGGGAAAAAGTGCGGCCTGATTTCACTTCGCCATCCCTGACAACTATGCCCACCCGTTGGCCCTTGCGCTCCCGGCAACGGAAAAAGCCATCGGTGACAGTAAGGGCAATATCCTTCCGGACCTCCAGCATCGCAAGGGGCGCCTGGAAGCGCGGGCATGCTGCCCGGCTTGGTATTGTAGCCAGGCCGGCCTTCAGGCAGAGGCGCCTTTACGATGTCCGGACGATTGACGGCGGCCAGCGTGGCGGCATCGGCCTGGCCGCTGGCGGGCAGCCCGTCTGCGGCCTGGAACAGGCTGACTTTCTCCTGCGTATCCTTGCTGAAAGTGTCCGAAGCGTCCTGAACGCTTTGAAAGTAGCCCAGATCAAACAGCCTGGGCTTCAGGGCTTTCACCTCCTGGCCCTTGTCATAAAGGCCAAGGGCTTCTGCCTGGCCGGGTATCCCCGGCCACAGCAGAAGCCCTTTGAGGATCAGGCAGGCCAGCCGCCTTAGCGCCTGGTTTATTTGGCGTTCTTCACCATACCCCAAAA
>JAAYJP010000261.1 GCA_012522875.1 Clostridiales bacterium
CAGCAGCGCAGGCCAAGGTTGACGAACTGACCGCGTATGCGGCTGCTCTGACCACTGACTTGGTATCCGCGAAGGCTGAAACTGAAGAAGCCAAGGCAGACGCCCAAACCAAAGTGGATGAACTGACCGCACAGGTTGTTTCCCTGACTGCGCAGCTGGAGACTGCCAAGGCAGATTTGGAGGCCATGAAAATCAAGGCCGAACCGGCTCTTAAGAAGGCCAGAACCAAAGTTGAAGTCGCTCTGGCGAGTATTGAAGCCGAAATTAGAGCCAAAAAGCCGGAAATACCCCAGAATCCCGTATATACATGGTATCCCAGCAACACCGTCTCCACGATGGGCTTGAGCTTCAGGAATGTGAGGCCGGATCTGACCAAGAAATGGTACCACTTCACCCCGGTGGATCTGAGCCAACAGGGCGAGCAGGTCATTCCGCTGGTGGCCAGCAATATGTTTTTTGTGGGCTGGGCGTGTGTCAACGTAACAGGCGACGAGGTGACCGTCACGTATAAAGCCCACGGCCAGAACAATACGGATACTTTTCGGGTACACAGCGAGTTCCTCACCTTTTTCCCTGACCTGGACAGCGTTACCGGGGTAGAGCCGGAGAACTTGGGGGAGGGCTTTAAGTTTGGCAAGCCCATCAGCATTGAAAAGGACCTGGGCGGTGACACCAATGTGCTGCTGTTTGCCCACATTGTGGCCACCTACTGCGACTACTACACCAAGGATCTGAAGTATGTGCGCTACTCACCCAATTTAATTCAATACCAGGATTATCGTGACGCCTTACAAGGTTTGATGGACTGATAGCAGGAATCGAAAAGGCAGCAGGTGGTTGCCGAATTGTTTAGTGCCATCCAATGGCCAGCACAGCCTTGATCTGTCAGTGCCAAACTGAACCATGTTTGCCCACAAGGCGGGGTCTTAGTGGAGAATAGCTCAGATCCGGGAACTGCATTGGAGCGCCCAAGAGTACTTGGGCGTTTACCCTGAGCGTACCATCGAACGGATGCTTTGGTTGCGGAACGCGGCCCGCGCCCTTGAGTGCTTCTCCGGCCTATGTTACGCTGCAGCAAAACCTAAGCAGGGATGACTGTGCCGATGAACGGTCATTACTACCTTGCCAACTGGTACAAAGACTGGGAGCAGACCACGCCCTGTAAAAAACATAAGCCGATATTAGGAAAGAGGAAACCGCTTATGAAGGCATACTGGCAAAAACTGCTGGAAAATGGCCTGATTCTGGCGCTTCTTACAGGGGTTGCGTATTATCTTACCTACTTACGCCTGAATGGGTCGCTTGTCGCCTACGCACTGCCAGACGAACTTGTCGAAATTGACGCGCCTGATATCATTGCGACGGTGATTGATCTGGTCTATGAATTTTGGCTTGTGCTAATTATCCCTGTCTTTGGGCTGATTATTGGTAGACGGTTCAAAGATCCTGAAATCATCAGGCTCTGGCGTTTCTCCATTGTTATGGTTGCGTCGGTCGCATTCTCCTTACTCCTGCTGAACCGATGGGAAGGGAAAAATTGGATTCTGTTAGGTACAATGGGATTCGAATGGGCGGAAGCGCTTCTGAAAACCTTCCTGTACGGGAGGGGCAAAAAGGGAATGAGTGCAAAATGGGCGGTTTATCGCCAAAAAATTGAAGTTTCCAAGGAAACCAGCGGGCATGTCGCCTTGGGTATTGGTTACCTTGCTGTTTCGATCGCTGTAATGTATGTGCTGTCCGGTGCGGTGATGGAGCATTCAGCGTCCGAACAAACGACACGGGAAAATTACTTCATTGCCAGCGACTATAACGGGCAGGTCGTGGTATTTGAAAACGGGAAGCAATACGTGTTGATGGCCAGGGACGG
>JAAYJP010000262.1 GCA_012522875.1 Clostridiales bacterium
GGATTGCTGAAGTGCTCCATGACTTTGTCGCTGTACATAATCACTCCTTAGCTGGCCAGCGGGGACATGGCCCGCAGCTTGTCAACAATACCTGGTAATATCGCCAGCACCGTGTTTATTTCTTCATGGGTAGTTGCTTCAGACAGGGTAAAGCGCAGGCTGCTGTGAGCATCCTCCGCGGCCAGGCCCATGCCAAGAAGCACATGGGAAGGTTCAAGGGAGCCAGACGCGCAGGCGGATCCGGAAGAGGCCGCAATGCCGTTCAGGTCAAGATGCAAAAGAAGTGCCTCTCCCTCAATATACCGGAATGACAAGTTGGCGTTGTTGGGCAGGCGGTTGGTCCGGTCTCCGTTTAGGCGTACATGGGGAATAGCGCCAGTGATGCCATCTATCAGGATATTACGAAGCCTGGTGATCTTCTCAGCGTTCTCATCCATCATCATGCCCGCGCGCTCAGCCGCCTTGCCAAGGCCCACAATGCCTGCCACATTTTCGGTACCGGCACGGCGATTGCGCTCCTGAGCGCCCCCGTGAAGCAAGGGCAATATTCTGGTTCCTGAGCGAACATAGAGGGCGCCAGTGCCCTTTGGGCCATGGAACTTGTGGCCCGAGAGGGACAAAAGGTCCACCTGCCAGGCATTGACGTCCACTCCAATTGCCCCCGCCGCCTGCACCGCATCGGAATGAAAGGGGATTTTGTGCTCGCGCGCGATGGCGCCAATGGCCTCCGCCGGCTGCAAAGTACCGATTTCGTTATTGGCTGCCATGATGGAAATCAGGATGGTGCGGTCTTTGATCGCATTCTTCACATCCTCTGGGTTTACGATCCCTGACGCACTGACCGGCAGATAGGTCACATCAAACCCTTCGGTTTCAAGCCATCTGGCTGTTTCAAGCACCGCATGGTGTTCAATGGCGCTGGTAATGATGTGATTGCCTTTGCTTCGCCTGGCAAAAGCGATGCCTTTTAAGGCCCAGTTGTCGCTTTCCGTGCCGCCGCTGGTGAAATGGATTTCGTTTGTCCTGGCACCAATAAGCCCGGCCACTTGTTTGCGCGCATCATCAATGGCCCTGCGGGCATCACGGCCGGTGTCATAGATGCTCGAGGCATTACCGTAGCGCCCGGTAAGGTAGGGCATCATGGCTTCCAGTACTTCCGGGCTCAGGGGCGTTGTGGCGGCGTTATCCAGATAAATTCTGTTCAATGGGTCACCTTCTCCGTGCTGGTAATAAGAGATGGATTTACAAGCATGTCCTTAAGGGTCACCGTGTTCATCACTTCTTCGATTCCCCGGGTCAGGTATTCCCACGTGCCTTTCAGTGCGCAGCCGCAGCTGTTTTCACAGGCTCCGGCGTCCAGCACACAATGGGACAGCGTCAGGGGACCTTCAACACTTTCAATAATTTGAGCCACGGTGATATCGCCGGGGTTTTTCGCCAGTAAATAGCCCCCCTTGTTGCCGCGGACTGAGACAATCAGCCCACTGCGCCTCAGGGCACCCAAGAGCTGTTCCGTGTATTCCCTGGGCTGCCCCGCTTTGATAATCCGGCTAAGCGTCTGGGGGCCTTTGTTCAGATGCTGTGCCAAGTGCAGCATAGCAAGCATGGCATAATGGCTTTTGGCCGTTAGTTTCACTGTTCCTCCCAATCCCGACAAAATCACTCAGGATTTCCCAAAGTGTACACTCGCAAATTGGCCTTGTCAATCGTGATTCAGTGGCGCCCGGAGCTGAATACTCCCCCAAACGCATTCTGCGAAAGCCCGGTAAGATACTCAAGGAAAGGCTTGTGGCGCGGCTCACTTGCCAGGAACCTGAGGCACCGGTTGGTTTCCTCAAGGAGTCTCATATCCTTAACGCCAAAGGCGTCGGGCAGTTCGCGGCCATGCTGAAGGGTCCCTAAAAACTGCCCCGGTCCCCGCTGCTCCAGATCCTTTTGGGCGATAAAGAATCCGTTGTCGCTTTGGGTCAATACCGTTAGCCGGTCATTGAACGGGCCCAAAAGGAAACACCAGCTCTCCTTATTCCCGCGGCCAACGCGGCCCCGCAGTTGGTGCAGTTGAGCCAAGCCAAAGCGTTCCGCGTCTTCAATGGCGATAATGGTAGCACCCGGCACATCCACACCCACCTCGATCACAGAAGACGCCACCAGCACATCCAATTCCCCCGCCGAGAAGCGTCTGAGGGCAAGTGATTTTTCTCCTTCATCCTGCTGGCCATATGCCATGCCAAGCCGAAGCGTTTTCAAGGGGCCTCTTTTCAGGTATTCATAGGTTTCCTTTACGCTTTTCACGCTCAGTTCTTCACTCTCCTCTACCAGAGGACAGACATAGAAGCATTGCTCCCCCCGTTGGGCGCTGGCAAGGATGTAGCTAAAGAGCTGGGTACGCTTTCCCTCAGGAACCACGCGCGTATTTACCGGCAGCCGCCCGGGCGGTTTTTCCTGGATAAGAGATACATCCAGGTCACCATACATGACCAGCGCCAACGACCTGGGGATAGGGGTAGCGGATAGGGCTAACATATGGGCTTGGACGTTTCCACCTGGTTTTTCCACCAGTGTCTGGCGCTGCCTGACGCCAAAACGGTGCTGCTCATCGGTGATGACCAGGCCCAGGCGATGGTATTTGACAGTTTCGCTAATCAAGGCCTGTGTGCCGATGACCAACTGCCATGAACCGTTGGCAATGCGTTCAAGCGCAGTCTGCCTTTCCCCCGCGCTTAATGAACTGGTCAGCAAGCCCGAGGCAATGCCAAGGGAAGAAAGCAACCTGGCGGCGCTGGCAGCGTGCTGCTGGGCCAGGATTTCCGTGGGGGCCATCATGGCGCACTGATAACCCGAGCGCGTCGCCAACCAGGCAGCACCAAAAGCGACAGCGGTCTTTCCGCTCCCCACATCCCCCTGAAGCAGCCTGCGCATCGCGTAGCCACTGTTCAAATCGTCAAACACATCCTGGAGCGCCGCCCTCTGGGCTTCCGTGGGCGAAAAAGGCATGGCGGACCAATACCTGCCCAGGTCCTTCTCTCGGCCTTTTAGTGGCAGCCCCGCTCGTCCTCGCTGTCCAACTGCCAGAAGCGCGGTCTGATAGAGCAGCAGATTTTCAAAAGCCAGCCGACGTTTAGCCTGTTCCAAAAGCGCCTGGCTCTGCGGGAAGTGTGCCTGTTCCCAGGCGAAGCGCTTGCCGCAAAGCCGCCACTCGTCAAGAAACCACTGCGGCAACGTTTCAGCGCTTTCATCGGTCATGTTGTCCAGAGCCTGCCGAGCCAGGGCGGAAAAAGTTCTTCCCGGCAATCCCGGCATGGCGCGGTAGACGGGCTCGATGCCACGCCGCTGGATGATCCGGGGATTCGTCATGCCGGCAACACCCTGGTAAAATGACACCTTGCCATACACCAGCAGTGAGTCACCCTTTTTGACTTGCGTGGACATCCAGGGCTGGTTGAACCATGCCAGGGATAAAACACCGCTGCCATCCCCTAAACTGGCCCTGACTGCGGATTTCCCCCCATAAAAATGCTTCCGGGGATGATCCAACACAACCCCCCCAACACAGTGGGCCTCTTGAGTCAGCAGCCCCAGGGGCGTTGGATTCAGGGCATCCACATAGCCCGATGGCAGCGTGGCCAAAAGCGCCATCAGAGAAGTGATGCCGTTTTTTGACAGGATTTCCAGGCGCTTGGGGCCCACTCCCCGGAGATCTTCAAGTCGTTTCATCTGGAAAAACCAAAAACAAGCCGCCTGGCAAGGCGGCTATTGTGGAGAGGGTCACGCTATTCAACGGACAATAAATAATAGTACAGCGGCTGGCCGCCTTTGTGTACTTCCACATCGCAATTGGGATAGAGCTCAGCAATCTCCTGGCCCAGCGCCTCAGCCTCATGGGGGCTGGTCTCAGCACCGTAGTACACGGTGATAAGCCCGTCATCTTCTGTAACAATTTCCTTCATCAACTCCACTGCAGCCTCAGTTGCCGATTCGCAGTTGACCGTCACCCTGCCATTGTTCAGACCGATGATGCTTCCCTCTTTGATGTGCATCTCATCCAGTTCTGTGTCCCTGACCGAAAAGGTGATCATCCCTGTACGTACCTTCTCTGCAGCTTCGTTCATGCGAGCCTCGTTTTCCTCAGGGCTGTCATCCGGCAGAAAGGCGATGACAGCGGCAATGCCCATGGCTACATTTTTGGTGGGCAGGACAATCACCCGGCTTTCAGCCATCTCTGCAACCTGCTCAGCTGCAAGAATAATGTTTCCGTTATTGGGCAGGAGAAAAATTGTGCCGGCCTTTATGCTGTCCACAGCCCTCTGAAGGTCTTCAATGCTGGGGTTCATGGTCTGACCGCCCTCAACAATAATATCCACTCCCAAATCCCTGAAAATATCAGAAAAGCCATCTCCCTGGGAAACGGAAACGATACCATACTCCTTCCCGAGCGCGAGTTGTTCAAGTTCCTTTTTTGCCTGATTATCCCGGCGCTGCTGGAGCATATTGTCAATTTTCAAACCATTGAGTTCTCCAAGGGCCAAGGCCAACTGGAGAGCTTTCCCCGGGTCATTGGTGTGCAGATGCACCTTGAGAAGACTGCTGTCTCCCACCACCAGCACACAGTCTCCCAAACGGGTCAGTTTGCGCCGGAGGGAATCCACATCCTCATCTGTTACTTCGGACTTCATTTCCTGAATAAAAAACTCAGTGCAATAGGCAAAGGTGATCTCCCCCAGAAGATCGTGGTCATCTATGAAAGTGTCAGCTTCGCTGATGGGAACCATATCCGAAATCGTGTCTTCAATGCGCTCACCGTTTATCACCGCGGCATAGCCCGTGTAAATCAAGTGAAGGCCCCAGCCGCCGGCGTCCACTACGCCAGCCTGGGTGAGAACGGGCAGCATTTCCTGGGTGCGTTTGACGATGGACTCACCGCTGGCCAGAATCCGGCGGAAAAGTTCCTGGAAGCTGCCGGGGTTATTGTCTGCCTGATGAACCGCGTCATCGGCAATGACACGAGCCACGGTGAGAATGGTGCCTTCCTTGGGTTTCATGACGGCTTTGTAGGCGGTGTCGGCGCCTGCTTTCAGGGCGGCCGCGAACTGGGCCGGCGTCATGGTATCAAGCCCTTCCAGCGCACGGGAAAACCCGCGGTACAGTTGGGAGAGGATGACGCCCGAGTTCCCCCTGGCACCTCTTAGTGCCCCTTTGGCCAGTGCTTCAGCAACACCTGAAATTGCATTATAATCCCGGCCGTTAACTTCCTTGACAGCCGTCATCATGGTCATGGACATATTGGTGCCGGTGTCACCGTCTGGCACCGGGAAAACATTCAGCGCATTGACCGCCTCGCGGTTCTTCTCCAGCATAGCTGCTCCCGCGTTTACCATTTCCCGAAGCAGGCTGGCATCAATCACGGATTTATCTGTCACACTACCTTCCTCCGTTTGCCAGTCTTCAGACGCGGATGCCTTCGACTGTAATATTCACGTTTCTGACCTTTATTCCGGTCATTTTTTCCAACTTGTAACGAACGACCTCTTTGATGGAGTTGCAGACCTCAGTGACCGAAATCCCGTATTCCACCACAATATACAAATCAACATCTATCATGTCATCCACCGAACGCAGCTGAACGCCTTTGCTGAGATTTTCACGCCCCAGCCACTCCACGAAGCCGTCCTTGGCGCGTTTGGAAGACATGGCGACAATGCCGTAGCACTCCAAGGCAGCGTAGCCCACCACCTTAAGCATGACTTCCTCGGAAATGTAAATCGTCCCGATGTCGTTCTTGATTTTAAACTCCATTACAAGCATTCCCCTTTCAGGATGTATCCATTCCCGAAAAGTATTATAGCCCTTTTCCCCCGAAGAAGCAATATCACCACGGTATGAACGCCATGTCAAAAGCCGTTTTCACGGTTGATCTGGTCGATTTCAGCACGCCTGATGGGTGGATTGCAGCTCTTGCAGGGCGTGAGTTTCTCATAGCCCGCGTCATCCAACTCACCATAGGTCATCTCGCCCTTCAGAGGCAGATATCGGTCCTTGATGCTTCGGCAGTTTTGATCAGTATGGTAATACTGTCCGCGGTCCGGATTGTAATATAGGGCAAGGGAAGGGTCAGGATACTCATAGAAACGCCCCGGGAAATCATCCCATATCAATACCTTGGTATTCACTTTGATATTGTTCCACAGCCAGCTCATATTGATGCCATCCTCATTGTTAAGCCGCTGCACGCGGATGCATCCATGGCTTGCTTTTTTGCCCAGTTGGGCTTCCTGAGAAGAGTAATCCCAATATCCGGTAGACTGGTTTTCAATATATGGCACCTCATGTATCAGGGCTCCGCCATTTATACGCATGGCCATGCGGCAGACCAGGTTACCGGCATTAAACTGGCCAACGCGGCTGACCATCAGGAACTCGCCTGAGGGGGTTTCATTCCATGGCTGCTGCCTGGTGGGAATGCCTGTGGAGATAAGAAGCTCGGTAAAGAGTTTGCCTTCCTTGAACACATACAGCCTTTGCTTCAGTTTATCTATCAGGATACCGTAATCATCCCTGGGAGTGATGGTCTTCAGGTTTTTGGTCTCTATATAGCCGCGGATCAGGTCATCGGTGTCCCCGTAACCCCTGCGCGTGCGATTGTCAGGGCCATAGGACGAGTTGTACGCCTCCACAAGGGACCAGCCGTCATCCGTTTGCTCAATGATATGAACGCCCTGGGCCTCATAGGTGATTTCACCCAGGATGTTCTCCCGGTCCATGCTGATGTCTTTTGCGGCGCGGAGCTTGTATGTTTCGCGCTGATCGCCGCCCACCACCACGGTGATTGGCTGGAGCATTACCTCCCAGATGGCTTCCTCGTTCCACTCCCCAATGGGCATCTTCCAGTAACTGGAGCCCTTTTCTTCCTCCGTCACCACTTCCTTCGTGGGCAGCGTGTACTTCATCTCATTGATGGCCTCAGAAAGATTTGCAATTGGTGTTGTATAGCCCTCTGACACCTTAACATCCGATGCAGGGGTATGCTTTGGAACTGGTCCCACGGTAAGCGTCACATGGTGCTGATTGGCGGCAAAGCCGCTTTCGTCAAGGAACAGGACAGACAGGGTGTGCTGGCCTTCCGGTGCGGCTACACCATCGATATATCCATCCCAACTCACCGTCGTTTCTCCTGCCGGAACCGGAGCGTAGAAGATATTTGCTGCCTGATCGGCAACGTGAAAAACTACCATAAGCGTTCCTGGCATATTTAGCTGCGCGCTAAGTGCCCAGTTTTGCCCTGGTGTGATGTGTGCATCAACGATCCTGAGTTGACTGATGCGCGGACTTTCAGGCCCGATGGATACAGCGGTTTCTGCTGTATTGCCGTCCATCAGAAGCACCAACCGATAGTCCCCTTGCGGAAAAAGCTGTTGGGTCCGTCCAAGGCCGTTCCAGACTAGATGGTTCTCCCCCGTATTAACCGAAATTTCACTTCTGATTTCATTTAGATTACCAGTATCATCACGCAGCAAAAGCTGTGCCAAACCATCGTGGCTTGATGTAAAACTGAGACGCTCAGTCCGGCCCGGCCTTATGAAAGAAGGAACGGCCGTAAAATGAAGGTGTGTTATTTCGGCCAGAACAGCCGTATGGCTAAGGAACAGAAAAACTGCTCCGAAAAAGGCGAGAATGCGTTCTTTCATCGTAACCTCCTTTTCTCACTGCGAAATAATAGCAGATAAGCCGCTCCCGGGCAACCTGGTTTTTAAACACATTGTAAACATTTTCGTCACAGGTTATAATCATTGCGTAAGCAAATCGGGAGGACACATGCAAAAAAATTTGGCTCAGGTAATCAGCGCCGTTCAATCGATCCGGGCACCTTTTTCCGTCCTGGAAACTGATTTGCACGCCCAGGTTCAGGCCGCACTTGAGGGCGCACAAATTCCATATACCCATGAAGCGCAAGTGGCACCGAGATGCCGCATTGACTTTCTGGCAAATGGTATCGGCATAGAAATTAAGCGCGGTAGGCCGCGTGTCCATGATCTGCTGAATCAGGCAACCCGCTATCTTGCATCCCCACGGCTTGATGCGCTGCTTATCCTCAGTGAGCGTGAAGTGAATATACCGGGGTCTGTTCTCGAAAAGCCTTGCATAGCAATGAGTTTTGGCAAACTGTGGGGGCCAGCAGTGCCGTTGGAACAGGAGGCGGCAAACCCAAACCCGGTCTGTAATTCGCAATACAAACCTGGTTCTGTTTTTGTTGCCGCTGCGCCACTGCCAGGCAATACAAGCCCGGCTTACCTCGAGCCTGTGCGGGCGGGCGAAAGGGTCTACGGCACTTTATCCTACCAGGCACGAAGCAAGCATTGGGTCATCAGCGGCGAACCCTATGTAACTGAACTTGCCAAACGATTATTTCCCGGAGCTGACAGCGGAAGGCGCGGCGTTGCAAAATTTGCAGCGCACCGGCGGCTTGTGGGTGAACTCAACTGGTTTATGCAGCGTTATCCGCTTGCAATTTTGCCCAGGGACCAGGAGCGCTGGAATACATCCTTGCAGGAGGCCCGGGATTACAGGACAAGGCAAGACGCTTTCACTCGAAACACGCCGGAGTATGAAAACGGGACAGGGTGGTTTACAGGCCATCTGCGGCCTTTTCAAGCCTGTGGCGCGGTCTGGCTTGCGCAAATGCGCCGTGCCTTGCTGGCCGATGAGATGGGCTTAGGGAAAACGGTCCAGGCGCTGGCTGCGTTGTCCTCCACCGGAGGGCTTCCCGCTGTTATTGTGGTTCCACCGCATTTGATACGCAACTGGCAGAGCGAAATCCTGCGATTCCTGAGTGTAGACAGCCGGGCACCCAGGATTCACATTCTAAAAGGATTGAGCCCTTATCCATTGCCTGAGGCCGATATTTACCTGGTGCATTATCTCTTGCTTCGTGGATGGAAAAACGCATTGCCAGAACTACCAGTCAAAACTGTCATTTTTGACGAAATCCAGGAACTGCGGCATAGGGGGACGGAAAAGTACAGCGCTGCCAGCCTGCTGTCAAACGCCTGCGAATGTGTGTATGGCCTTTCAGGCACTCCAATATATAACCAAGGCGGCGAGATATGGAATGTGATCAACATCCTGGACTATCATTTTCTGGGTGATTGGGAATCCTTCTCCAGAGAATGGTGCTATGGCTATGGCAATGCGGTGGTTATACACCCTGAATGGCTGGGGGATTACCTCAGGCGGGAGGGAGTGATGCTCCGGCGCAACAAGAAAGAAGTGCTCCCTGAGTTGCCTGATAAACGGAGGCTGGTTCAGGAGATTGATGCTGATAATGCGATCTTTCAGAAGTTGATGGCGCCTGTGCTGGACAAATTAAGGCATCTGTCACAAGCGGGAGAGTTGTCACCTTCACAGCGCGCTTTGCTGGAAGGCCAGGTTTCCCAGGGTGAGAGACAAGCTACCGGTCTGGCAAAGGCCCCGTATGTGGCTCACTTCATACGCGCGATGATCGAATCGGGTGAAAAGGTGCTTTTGTTCGCTCATCACCACGCGGTTATGGATCTTTACAAAAAAGAACTCAAACACCTTTCCCCCGTCTTTATTACTGGCAGGGAGACCGGAGCGCAGAAAGACAAAAGCGTCGACCGCTTTATGCAAGGGCGTACTGACCTCTGCTGTATTTCCCTTCGGGCTGCCTCCGGCCTTAACCTTCAGCGCGCCACATGTGTGGTGTTTGGAGAACTGGACTGGTCTCCAGCTATTCACAGCCAAGCAGAAGACCGGGCACACCGCATCGGGCAGAAGGATTCCCTGCTATGCTACTATCTGACGAGTCCCGGTGGTTCTGATAGCTTAATTCAGGACGTTCTGGGGCTGAAAGTAAGCCAGTTCCTGGGTTTGATGGGGGCACAGCCGCCGCGGGCCCAAGAAGAGGCTGCTGCCGCCAATTATGCACGGCAGCATGTTCAGGATATGATGGTGCGGTGGTTTCCCTAAGCGATTGACTTTTATAAGGGCATACCGTAAGATTTTCTATCAGGGAGGGGCATTATGCGGATTATGGGCATCGATCCCGGGCTGGCAACAATGGGTTGGGGTGTAATTGACTGTTCACTGGACGCACCCGAATTTGTATCCTCAGGAATCATTCAGACTTTGCCAGCGGAATCACTGCCCCAACGTCTTGCCAGGATTGATTCCGGTATGGACGAGCTGATTATGCTGTACAAGCCCGGTGCCATTGTGTTTGAACAGCTCTTTTTCGCCAAGAATGTTACCACTGCCTTTAATGTTGGCGCAGCCCGGGGCGTCGCCATCGCGCGCTGTGCGCGCTTCACGGACGCTTTGTACGAGTACACTCCAATGCAAATCAAACAGGCTGTGGTGGGTTATGGCAAGGCGGATAAGCAGCAGGTCCAACGCATGATCCAGCTGTTGCTGAAACTTCCGGAAATCATCCAACCGGATGACGCTGCAGATGCCGTTGCCGCAGCACTCACCCATTTCCAATCCGGCAGGTTCGGCAGCCTGCATATCATGAAATGAGAGGTTGCCATGTACGCCTTTATTGAGGGTCAAGTTGCGGAAAAGCAAGCCAATGAGCTTGTTCTGAGTGTCCAGGGTGTGGGTTATCAGATCTTGTGCACCCAGGCTTCGCTTGCTATTGTGCCGCCCAAAGGCGAGTATGTTCGCATCTATACTTGGCTTAGCGTCCGTGAAGACGCGCTTGAGTTGTTTGGCTTTTCATCCAGGGAAGAGCGGGCCATGTTTTTGCACCTCAACGCTGTTTCAGGCATCGGGCCCCGCACAGCGCTCAATATCCTCAACAGCATGCCGTTGAAGGATTTAACGTTTGCGATTTTAACAGGGGATATTCTGACTTTATCCCGAGCCCCCGGGATCGGCAAAAAAACAGCACAACGCATCACGCTGGAATTGAAAGACCGCCTGAGCAAGGACAGCGGCTCCCTGTCGGCCGATCTTCCAGGCGTGGGTTTTTCACCTTCTGCCACTGACGCTGTTGGTGAAGCGGTTATGGCCCTCCAGGGTTTGGGTTACACCCAGTCGGAAGCCGCAATGGCTGTATCCAAAGCGCATCAGCAAGGCGCAGGTGAAAAATCGGATGACCTGGTACGCCAAGCGTTACGCGGGATGATGAAAGGGTAAGCCATGCAGGATGAGCGCTTGATGATGACAGGCCAGCGGGACGAGGACCGGGATGTTGATGTATCGCTTCGTCCCCGCGTGCTTCGTGAATATGTGGGCCAGGACAAGGTTAAGGACAATCTGAATGTCTATATCAAAGCTGCCCTCAAACGCCGGGATGCCCTGGATCATATCCTTCTATACGGCCCACCCGGCCTTGGCAAGACTACCCTTGCTTGTATTGTAGCAGCGGAAATGGGCCAGAACATCCGTATCACCTCCGGTCCCGCCATTGACCGACCTGGTGATCTGGCTTCGATCCTCACCAACCTAAACGCCGGAGATATCCTGTTTATCGATGAAATCCATCGGCTTTCCCGCGCGGTAGAAGAAGTGCTGTACCCTGCGATGGAGGACTTCGCCCTGGATATCATGATTGGCAAAGGACCCACTGCCCGTTCCATGCGTCTGGAGCTTCCCCGCTTTACTTTGGTGGGCGCCACCACCCGGGCAGGCCAGTTGTCCGCCCCGCTCCGGGATCGTTTTGGAATGACATTTCGTCTGGAACTCTATGCACCGGAGGAACTGGCGCATATCCTCCGCCGTTCTGCTTCTATTCTGGATATGCCGGCGGATGATGAGGGCATCATCGAAATCGCAAGGCGAAGCAGGGGCACCCCTCGCATCGCAAACCGCATGCTCAAGCGCGTGCGGGATTATGCGCAGGTCAAGGCGGATGGGAGGATTACCCGTCAGGTGGCAAACGAAGGATTGAACTTACTTGATGTAGATGAACTGGGCCTTGACCGGGTGGATCGCACGGTGCTGCTCACCATGATAGACAAGTTCTCAGGCGGGCCCGTGGGACTTGACACCCTGGCTGCTTCCACGGGGGAAGACGCGCTGACCATTGAGGATGTCTATGAGCCCTTTCTTTTGCAGTTGGGCTTTATTCACAGGACCCCCCGGGGGCGTATGGCCACCCTGGCTGCCTATCAACACCTGAACCGAGCTTTTCCCGGTGATGATGGCAAACCCATCCCAAGCCAGCAGGTGGCATTTTTTGATGAAAACCCATGATTTCTTCTATGATCTGCCGGAAGGGCTGATTGCCCAGACACCGGTAGAGCCAAGGGACCAGAGCCGCATGTTGGCGTTCTCAAGGCAAACCGGCTCAATACAACACAGGCACTTTTTTGATTTGCCGGGATTCCTCAGGCCAGGGGATGCTGTGGTTATCAATCATACCAAAGTGATTCCTGCCAGGCTGACAGGCCTGAAAGAAGGCAGCGGGGTCGCCTGTGAGGTTCTGCTGCTCAGGAGAATCAGCCAGGACCGGTGGGAGGCACTCGTACGCCCTGGACGGAGGCTAAAAAGCGGCGCCCGCCTGAATTTTGGCGGCGGGGCAATAAGGGCTGTGATTGAAGACAGCACCCGCTTTGGGGGCCGGATCGTACGCTTTGTTTACGAGGGTGTTTTTGAAGAAATCCTTGACCGCCTGGGTCAGATGCCTCTGCCTCCCTATATCCATGAGCAGCTTTCTGATAGCAGCAGATATCAGACCGTTTACGCGAAATTTCCCGGCAGTGCTGCTGCACCTACCGCAGGGCTCCATTTTACCCCGCGGGTGCTTGAGGCTATCACTGAACGCGGTGCCCATGTGATCCCCGTTCTATTGCATGTGGGACTCGGTACCTTCCGTCCAGTCAAGGCAGAAAGCCTGGAAGATCATGTAATGCACGAGGAGTATTACGAGGTGTCACCGGAAGCAGCCCTGCGCATTAACGCAGCCCGGGCCAAGGGCGGACGAATTCTTTGTGTGGGAACCACTTCCCTTCGCACTCTTGAAACGGTGTCGGATGTAACTGGAATTGTCCGGCCAGGGCAAGGGATGACCGGCATATTTATCAGACCCGGATACCGGTTTAAGGCCTGCGACATGCTGCTCACCAACTTCCATCTGCCTGAAAGTACGCTGCTTATGCTGGTTGCCGCGTTTATGGGCCTGGACAACACCCTTCGTACTTACCGTGAGGCGGTGCGGGAGCAGTACCGGTTTTTTAGCTTTGGGGACTGTATGCTGATTGGGGATGCGCTTCAAAGGGCACAAAATCATGGGTGACCCGATTAAAGCACTGGTGATCGGCGGAATGAACATTGATATCCTGGGGGTGCCTTCAGGTGACTACCGCCCGGGGGACTCGATACCAGGCGCTATCCGCTGTACCATTGGCGGGGTGGGTTTCAACATCGCTTCACGCTTGGCGGAATCGGGCACGGCCGTTACCTTTGTCACAGTCTTTGGTAAAGACTTTTTTGTCCATTTTGCTGAGGCTGCCTGCCTGTCACTGGGCCTGGATACCAGCCTTTCCCTTAAGGCAGACGGCCCCTCCCCCATGTACATGGCCATTCACCATCAGGATGGCGCTATGGCAGCCGCCGTTAACGATATGGCATCCATGTCAACACTGACGCCTTCACATCTTCAGGCGCAAAAGGACAAATTGGCAGGCTTATTCGATGTGTGTGTGATGGATGCCAATTTGCTGCATGCAACGATACAAGCCATCCCAAGGCTTGTATCAGCACCCATTTTGGCGGACGCTGTCAGCGTGGAGAAAGGGCGCCGCCTCTTTCCCGTCCTTTCGCGCCTCACCGCCATCAAACCAAATGCCATGGAGGCGCTGTCGCTGAGCGGCGGCAAGGATATCCCGTCCGCTGCGAACTGGTTTCTGCGTCAAGGCGTCCAGCAGGTCTATATCTCTCTGGGTAAAGAAGGCCTTTACTTCGCTTCGGCGGAAGGTTCGGGCCACCTGTCCCCTGGGCGCGTCATCAGCGCCCCTTCAACCGGCGCCGGGGACGCCATGTCCTCCGGTCTTGCCCAGGGTATCGCCCACGGAGAACCCACAGAAAATACGGCCAAAATGGGCCTGGCTGCTGCGGAAAAGTACCTTATGCGTAAATCTGTGGAGGTGTAAAATGAACCAACATGTGATTCTCTCTCCTGCCATAAATCTAGCACTTGAAGAAGGGAAACCTATTATTGCCCTTGAAAGTACCATCATCAGCCACGGCATGCCCTACCCGCAGAACATGGAAACAGCTCTGAGCTGCGAGCGCATCGCCAGAGAAAACGGAGCTGAGCCAGCCACTATCGCCATACTGGAAGGCAGACTGTGCGTGGGGTTGACAAAAAAACAGATTGAATATCTGGGGAAAAAAGGCCAGAACGTCCGCAAAGCCAGCCGCAGGGATTTGCCGGTGCTAATCGCCAGGCGGGAAGATGGTGCCACCACCGTTGCCGCCACAATGATTGTAGCGGCGTTGGCTGGTATCCAGGTGTTTGCCACCGGTGGAGTGGGCGGTGTACACAGAGACGCGGGGAAAACAATGGATATCTCAGCAGACCTTGAAGAATTGGCACAGACCCCGGTAGCCGTGGTGTGCGCGGGAGCCAAAAGCATTCTCGATCTGGGTTTAACGATGGAGTATTTGGAGACCAAAGGCGTTCCCGTGATTGGCTTTCAGACAGATGAACTGCCTGCTTTCTATACACGGGAGAGCGGCTATAGGGTCCATGACCGGGCTGATAGCCCTGATGATATTGCCGCCATCATCCGCGCCCAGCGGACGCTGGGATTTCCCGGCGGTATGCTCATCACAAACCCAATCCCAAGGGAAAATGCCCTCCCCAGGGAGCTGATTGACAGCGCCATCTGTCAGGCCCTTGAAGATGCCCGGGAACAAGGTATCAGCGGCAAAGATGTCACCCCTTTCCTATTGGCCGGGGTGATGAAGAAGACCTCCGGGCTTTCTCTTAAAGCCAATATCCAGTTGGTCTTCAACAATGTGAAACTGGCAGCCCAAATCGCGCGTGCCTTAAAAGGTTGAAGGTATACAAAAAAGCCGCTTGTTTGCGGCGTTTTCGTGTACCTACGCTGTGTCAGGCCCGAGCTTTGTTCAGCGCTTTCGCCATGCGTGACTTCTTGCGGCTCGCGGTGTTCTTGTGCAGAACGCCCTTGGATACAGCCCGGTCAAGCGCCGATGACGCGCTTATCAACGCTGCGGGCGCTGCCTGCAAATCCCTCTCCAGGACGACCGTATACTTCTTAACGGCGGTCTTAACGCCGGTTTTGACCATGCGGTTGCGCAGATTCTTTTTCTTGTCAGAGCGCACGCGCTTCTGCGCGGACTTGATGTTCGCCAACTTTCCTCACCTCCTGACCTTCCAGAATAGCAAGATGAATGTTAACATATCATAAGCTGCTTGGCAAGTGCTAATTCTGGATGGATTTGGCTGTGCCCACAGCGCGTTTTCTTGCGAAAACTGACCGTTGCGTGTATGATAACTGTGCGCCAAAAACCTTTGGATTTGGGCGAAGGAAAGGAGTTGTTGCATCACTTGTCAATGCCTCTGGACACTTTTGACAGTTGTGTGGCCCTGTTTGGGCTGAATGACCGCAATATCCGCACCTTGGAAGATGAACTGATCGTCAACGTTTATCTCCGTGACGGTGAACTGCAAATAATAGGAGACAACGAGAACATACAGACCGCGGAGCAGGTTATCACTGAGATGCTCCGCATCATTGAAGCGGGTGAGCATCTGGATGCGGGAAAAATCCGCTATCTGATTCAAATGGCCCGCCAGGGCACCCTTGCCGAAGCCCGGGACAGCGCAGGTGAAGTAGTTGCGTACACCTATAAGGGTAAGAAAATTAAATGCAAAACAGCCGGGCAATTGTCCTATGTTCAGGCGATCCGAAGCCACGGGCTCACCCTCTCGGTTGGTCCCGCGGGTACTGGCAAAACGTTTCTGGCCGTAGCCATGGCAGCCGTTGCGCTTCGCAACAAAGAAGTGGAGCGTTTGATTCTAACCCGTCCTGCCGTTGAAGCAGGCGAGAAGCTGGGATTCCTCCCGGGTGACATGGCCCAGAAGGTGGACCCCTATCTAAGGCCCCTGTATGATGCCTTGTTTGAAATCCTGGGCCTGGAATCCTATCAGCGTTACATGGAGCGCGGCGCAATAGAAGTGGCTCCACTGGCCTTTATGCGTGGACGAACGCTCAATGACGCGTTTATCATCCTGGATGAAGCGCAGAACGCGACGCCAGAGCAGATGAAGATGTTCCTTACCCGTATGGGACGCAATGCCAAAGCGGTGGTTAACGGTGACCCATCCCAGATTGACCTTCCCCCCACCAGGCGTTCCGGTTTGCTGGCAGCGTTGGATGTGTTGGGAAGCGTTGAAGGCATCCAGATTGTCCGCCTGGGACGGGACGATGTGGTGCGCAATAACTTGGTGCAGCGCATTGTCAACGCATATGAGAACTACGAGGCCGTGAAAGAAGATAATGTTTGAACTTCCCGTATCCCCCAAGGCGATGAATTCACCTTTTCGAAAAAGGGCGGCTGATTACCTTGGTTCCCAAGCCTTCATACGCCTGCTCGCCATCCTGGCGGGTGGGTTTTTGTGCCTGCTGATTTTCATGGTCTCAATCAGCCCGAAGCGTTACAACCTGGTGGTGGGAATGGTGCCCGACCAGACGATAGCCGCTCACAAGGATGTGATCGATGAGGTGACAACCAGGGCTAGCCGTGATGCCGCCGCTGCCGCGGTGGCGCCTACCTATCACTATCAGGAGGGAATCACAGAAGCGGTCATCGCGAATCTTGAAGCCGCCCATGCGGAAATGGTGGCAGTCCGGCAATACGCCCAGACGTTGCCTGAGTTTTCGAGCCGGCGGACCTACAGCCAGGATGAGTTGGCCCTGGCGCACGATATGATCAACCTGGTTGCGTTTCAGGATTTCCAGTTGATTACGCTGATGAACGCTTCCAATGAGCAGTTTGACGAGATGTACCTTGCCCTGGTTCCCGCCGTGCGCAACACCATGCAGGGCAATGTCATTCAGGGGCAGGAATCCAGCGCTATCAACGGCATCATGCAACTGGTTGGCTACAAAACCAACGTAAGCTTGCTGCAAAATGTGGTGCTCCCGGTATTGCGTGAGATTATTGAACCTAACATGGTGGTTGATGCGGAGGCTACAGAATTGGCACGCCAGGACGCCTGGAATGCAGTTGAGCCTGTCGTTTTCAAACAGGGACAGAACATTGTGGTGCGCGGCGAGGGGCGGGTCCGGGAAAACCAGATCGCAATGCTCAACAGCCTGGGCCTGCTGGATGACAATACCGTCGACTATGCCATGTACCTGGGAGCGTTTGGTATGGTATCTTTCGTCCTGGCCCTGGCTTTTGCTGCGCTGAAAGTGCTGAAGCCCTCTGTTGCCGGGGAGACCAGGTCCATCATTCTCATTAACCTGGTTATTCTGATCTCCCTGGCACTATCCCTTCTGACCAAGGAAATCCAGTTGATCTATCTGGCGCCCTTGGCACTCCCTTTCATGCTGTTAACAGGCACTCTTGGCCCCGTTCCGGCAATTATCGCCGGAACCGCATCCACGGCACTGGGGGCTGTCATGATTACCGGTACCGGCAGCGTTATCAGCGACTGGGTAAACCTATTGTCTATTGGTGTTTTCTCAGGCGTCCTGGCGTCACTCCTTTTAAAGAGCAACTATCAGCGCTCCTACGTGCTGTTGGTAGGGATATTGGTAGGCCTGGCAAACTTCCTTTTGCTGTTTGTATCAGGGCTTCTCACCAGCATTAACCTGCAGAGCGCAATGAACAAGGGATTGTGGAGCCTGGTAGGGGCGGCTGTAAGTACGGTATTATGCCTGGCCATCCAGCCTGCGCTGGAATCTGCTTTTAACCTTCCAACACCTACACGCCTGCTTGACCTGACCAATCCCAACCATCCCCTGCTGAGAAGGCTGCTGCTGGAGGCGCCTGGTACCTACCATCACAGCATCATTATCGCCAACTTGGCAGAGGCCAGCGCCGAAGCGATCGGGGCCAACCCCCTTCTGGCCCGGGCGGGCGCCTATTTCCATGATATCGGGAAGCTGAAGCGCCCTCTGTATTTCAAGGAAAACCAGATTGGAACCGGCAATATACACGACAACACAGATCCTCAGGTTTCCGCCGCCATCATCACATCTCATGTCAGGGAAGGGATTGCCATGGCCCGTCATTACCGACTTCCGCAGGAGATTCAGCAAATTATTGCCGAACACCACGGCGACTCGGTGGTGGCGTTCTTTTATCATAAGGCGGTAAAGGAGAGCGCCAACGGTCAACTGAATGACGAGGAGTTCAGATATGCAGGTGTGCCCCCAATGACTGCCGAGGGCGCATTGGTAATGTTGTGTGATACCATTGAAGCCGCTATCCGTACTTTGAACAGCCCCAGCCAGGAAGAGATTGTCACTTTCATCGACAGCCTCACCCAGAAGAAAATCCAGAGTGGCCAACTGATAAACGCGCCGCTTACCCTCAAAGACCTTCAGATAATCAGCAGTACCTGCGCCACGGTGTTGAACGGTGTATTCCATGAGCGCATCGAGTATCCCGCTGCGCCTGACAAACTGGCTCCCCGGGAAAAGCTCATGGCCCAGCTGCAGCAATTGCGCAAGTCCCCCGCTCCTCCAGCCAAATCGACCGTTGCCCCATCGCATGAAGAACCTGCCCGGGATAGCGGGAAAGATTAAGAGAATGCGGGTTATTCTATCTGAAGACAGCCAAACCTCTGCCGTGCCGCTTTCTTTTTTTGAGCGTATTGCACAAGCCGCCGTCCTTCTGGAGGGCCTGGATAAACCCATGTTTCTGTCACTGACACTCACCGATGATGCCGGCATCAGGGCCGTCAACAGGCAGTGGCGTTACCAGGATACTGCGACAGATGTAATCAGTTTTCCAGCTATCAATTTTTCGCCCCGGGATACTGCCAGTCTAAGGCAGGCGCTTCCCGCGGATGCCTGGGACAGCGATGAAAGCGCCCATTTCCTTGGGGATATTGTCATTTCTCTGCCCAGGGCCAAGTCACAGGCCGAGGAATACGGCCATGGCGTGGAAAGGGAACTGTCTTATCTTTTTGTCCATGGGGTGATGCACCTGATGGGCTATGATCATCAAAACCCGGAGGATAAAATAAAAATGCGCGATATGGAAGAAAAGGCCCTCGCCGGGGCAGCAAACATGGATAACGATGACCGGGCTCTGGTGCAAGCTGCCTGGAAGGCCCGGGAGTATGCCTACACGCCCTATTCAAACTACAAGGTAGGATCGGCGCTCAGAGCGAAGAGCGGGAAGATATATACGGGTTGTAATATTGAAAATGCTGCCTTTGGCCTCACAAACTGTGCGGAGCGTACCGCTCTGTTTAAGGCCATCAGCGTTGGCGATATTGAGTTTGATGCCATCGCCATCTCGGCGGATGCTACACCCCCCTGGCCATGCGGTGCCTGCAGGCAGGCACTTAGCGAGTTCGCGCCCAACATTCGGGTGCTGATCAGCTGGAGTGATGGGAAGGAGAACGCCGAGGCCACACTGGACCAGTTGCTCCCCCACAGCTTCTTGAATTTCGTGGAGGATGGGAAATGAGTGGAGGAAGCATTGTGAAAACTCCATTCCATTCTGGCTTTATCAGCATTATTGGCCGCCCCAATGTGGGTAAATCCACACTGCTCAACTCGCTGGTGGGCGAGAAAGTGGCTATTGTTACCCCCAAACCGCAAACCACACGAAACCGCATCATTGGCATCCTCAACCTCCCTGACGCCCAGCTGGTGTTCGTGGACACACCTGGGATCCATAAACCCCGCACAAAGCTTGGCCAGTTTATGGATAAAAGCATCCAGGACGCCATGAAAGGTATCGATGCCCTGCTGGTTGTTCTTGATGCCAGCAAGATCGCATCCCAGGACCGGAGCATCGTCCAGGATATGCGGATGATGAAAGTTCCCAAAATACTGGTGCTCAACAAGATCGACTTGGTTCATCCTCAGGAATTGCTTAAACCCATATCGGACTTCGCGGGCGCGGGTTATGATGCTATTGTTCCCCTCTGTGCCCGAACGGGAGACGGGATTGATGTCCTGAAACGGGAATTGATCTCCCATCTTCCAGAGGGTCCGGCCTATTTCCCCGACAGCATGTGGACCGATCAGACGGAACGGCAGTTTGTTGCTGAACTGATCCGGGAACAGGCCTTATATGCCTTGCAGGAGGAAATTCCACACGGAATCGGTGTGGAGATCTTGTCCATGAAGGACAAAAGCGATGAAATGGTTGAAATATTCGCCAATATATTCTGTGAGCGGGAGGCACACAAGCGTATCATTATTGGGAAACAGGGCAAAATGCTTGGCTCCATCGGAAAAAAATCGCGTGAAGGAATCGAAAAACTGCTGGGCAGACATGTAAACCTTCAGCTGTGGGTCAAGGTGCGCCCTGACTGGCGCAACACCCCGGAAGACCTAAGAACGCTGGGCTACGCAGATTGAAAAAGAAATTATTGAGGCTTGTATCGGCTGTTTTGCTGTTCTGTTTGCTTTTTCCTGCTCCCGGTTTGGCGGCGCCTCGGGATTATATGCGTTATTCCCATGTTTTTTTCGGCACCTTTGATACGGTCATTACCATCCTCGCCTATGCCAGAGACCAGGCCGAATTTGACGTCTCTGCTGCCGCTGCCGAGGCGGCATTTCAACACTATCACCGGCTGTTTGATCAGTACCACCCTTATGAGGGCGTCAACAATGTATTTACTTTAAACCGCCAGGCGGCGCTTGCTCCGGTAGTGGTATCGGAGGAGCTTTTTTCCCTTTTGACATACTGTAAAGAAATGCAGCCCAGACTGCACGGCAAAGTAAACATAGCCATGGGAGCAGTGCTCAGACTGTGGCATGATGCGCGGGAGGTTGCGGAAACAGCACCTGAAGACACGGTGCTGCCCGACATGGCGGCGCTGCGCGAAGCTGCAGCCCACACTAATATGGATGATGTCATTCTGGATGCAGCGAATAGGTCCGTCTTTTTTGCCGACCCTGATCTTAAGCTTGACGTGGGCGCTGTAGCCAAGGGGTACGCCACGGAGCAGGCGGCGCAGGAGATGCTGAAAAGCCCGGTATCCCACTTCATCATCAATGCTGGCGGCAATGTGCGCACAGGCAATCCGCCGCTGGATGGCCGGAACAACTGGGGCGTTGGTATCCAGGACCCGAACGCAGCTATCCTGTCAGCAAGTGACACAGATGTGATTGAACTCATTTTCATGCACAATATGTCTTCCGTTACCAGCGGAGATTACCAACGCTATTTCGTTCTGGACGATGTGGTGTACCACCATCTGATTTCCCCTGAGACCCTCTTTCCCACCCATTTCATGCGCTCTGTCACCGTAATCACAGAGGATTCCGGGCTGGCTGATCTACTGTCCACCGCCCTGTTCCTGATGCCCTATGAAGAGGGCGCGGCGTTTCTTGACGAACTGGCTCTTCCGGTCGAAGCGGTTTGGGTATTGAATGACGGCAGCATGGAAATGACCGACGGCGCCAAAAAAATGGCCTACTCCCATGGAGCGGCCAATTGATTATCCTTTCCCCTATCCTGGAAAACGCTGCATCAGGCTGCCGGCCAGATCAATCTGCTCACCCAGGAGCGCGGCGATTTTTTCATCACTTGCGGCGTTCCCCTCAATATCCATATCTTTAGCACGCCAACCGGATGCCAGCACATTGCCCACAGAAGCCTTCAGACAGCCGGCTTCTTTTTTTAGCCCCAAGCTTTCATCAAGCATGGCAACCGTGGCGTCGAGGGCATCAAATAGCCTGGGAGTGAAACCCGGAACACTGCCAGCCAGGTGGACTAGCCTGCTTTCATCCTGATAAATGCTGTGGGAAAGGCCGGCTCCGCTTAAGCCCCGGTAGAGCCCCAGCAAAAGGTCAGCAGAAGCCGTGTCGGCCAGAAAAATGTGCTCGCGCTGTGGAAACTGAAGCGGCTTGGCGACTGCCGCAGCCAACGGCAGGGCTTCAGGCGCTGACAGCGCGTAGGGGCTTGCTGTCTTGCCGACTGCTTCCTCCCAGAGCCTTGCCCTGTCGCCAGATACCACAGCCCACACCATAGCCTCCCTGGCGCCAGCAACTCCAAGCACTTTCCGCGCAGCGTTCACTGCTGCGTCAAGGCCTGGCCTAAAGGGCGAAACGCATGAAAGCGTCGGGAAATCCGGAACCCGCAGAAGAGAAAAATCCTTTAGCCCTTCAGGCAATTCCAGCGTCGTCGTCCTGATATGAGCATCAAAAACCTTGAACAGGGAAGCTTCTGACAGCACCGCCAGGATGGCTTGTGCCTCCTCGGCCGCAAGAGAAACTGCCTCTGGCCCGTCCAACTGCACGTCTTTCATGACAAAGCTGTGGCCAAAAGCGATGGCAATATCGCTGATAGTCTGCTGACACATTCGCAAAAGAGCCTTGCCCATCAAACTGTCGGACACCATCAGAATTTTGGCGCGCATGTTCCCTACTCCCAGTCCACCGGGTAAAAGTCCACGGCATACTCGAGCCCCTTGCCGTTTGATTTGAGCATGTTGATCACATTGTCAATCAAGCGTTGGTCGGTAAATGGCGTAGGCGCAAAATCATTGTAGTCGGTCTTTGAGGAAATGCGGCTGGGAATGATTCGGAACGTATCGGTTTCCACCTCAGCTCCTTTGATATTAAACCGGATCTGGAACAGAAAAGTGCTCATATCGCTGGGTTTTGTGTTTCCGGCAAAACTGAAGTTCCCCAAAGAATAGACGATGTACTTGCCTTGATAACGCTCAATGGGGTTGATGCGGTGGCTGTGGTGTCCCAGCACCAGGTCAGCGCCGGAGTCGATGGTGAGCCGTCCAAGCTTGATTTGGTTTTCGTTGGGCTTGTAATCCAGTTCCGCTCCCCAGTGATAGCTGACAATCACGATATCATGCTCCGCTTTGGCCCGGGCTACATCAATGGGTACCTGCTCAAACAAGCCAGGGTAACGTCCGTCAAAAGTTTGGTAGGACAGCATGGCAATGGATACGCCCTTCACCTCATACACGCCCATTTGCTCAGCCGTGCTCCATACGATGCCGGCGTCAGTCAGCGTCTGCTTGGTTTCTTCAAGCCCCGATTCGCCGTGATCCATCACATGGTTGTTTTCCAGCGCCACCGCCTCAATGCTGCCATTGGTGAGAAACTGCACATATTCAGGAGGCGCAGAAAAGACAAACTGGTTGTTGGTTTTGTACACCGGCCGTGTGGTGAGGGTGGACTCAAAATTCACGATGGTCATGTCATCACCCTCAAAAATGTCCTGTACATTTCGGCAGATCAGGTTGGGGTTGTTATCCTGCTTTTTGAGTTCCCGGTCAAAAATGGAATCACCGCTGCGGCGGATATCGCCACCGATGGTGGTATCCCCCGCCGCAGTGATGATGATCTGAACGGTACCGTCCGGAAGTGTGGGAACGGGCACGGGTGTGGGGGTCACCTGAGGCATACCACCCGGGCTTTCCTGGGTACCCAGCGTCAGCTCTGTTTCAGGCGGAGGTGAAATAAGTTGCGCGATGGACACCTCCTCATCTGCTGCGGCGAAAGGAAAGGCGTTAATGACCAGCGCCAGTGCTATGAGCAGTGATGTGAGTTGGCGTTTTCCAAACATGAATGATCTCCTATATGGTCACAAGGAAGGCTGCGATACGCTCAAAGGCTTCCCGCAATCGGTCAGTCCCGGTGGCATAGCAGCAGCGGATATGTCCCTTGCCGCTGTCACCAAAAGCGGATCCTGGCACACAGACAACCGCCTTTTCCTGAAGCAGCCGGTCACAGAAGGTGTCACTTGAAAGTCCTGTTTTGCTGATGGAAGGGAACATGTAGAATGCGCCTTTTGGCTCAAAACACTCTAGTCCCATGTCCCTGAAAGCCTTGAGCATCAAGCGCCTGCGCTGGTTATAGCTCTCCCGCATGCGGGCAATGTCCTCATAGCCCGTTTCCCTCCCGCGCTTGAGCGCATACCAGGCTGCTACCTGGCTTTGCCGGCTTGCACACATAATGGTGTACTGATGAATCTTGGCGGCCGCTGATGTAAAGGCCTTGGGGGCACAGAGATAGCCCAGCCGGAACCCTGTCATGGCAAAAGCCTTGGAAAAGCCACTGATGGTCATGGTCCGCTCCCACATCCCGGGGAGAGATGCCATGGACACTTGAGAGAATCCATCATAGGTAAGTTCGCTGTAGATTTCATCACAAATGACAAATAAATCATGTTTCATAGCAACCCGGGCGACCGCTTCCAGTTTTTCCCTTGGCAGTACAGCGCCGGTGGGGTTGGAGGGGTAGGACAAAAGAATCACCTTGCTGTGGGGCGTAATGCAGGACTCAAGATCCTTGGCGTCCAGTTCAAAGGCATCCTTTGCCATGGTATGTACCTGAACGGGCACGCCGCCGGCAAACCGGGTGCAGGCTTGGTAACTGATGTAGCAAGGTTCCGGGATCAGCACCTCATCACCGGGGCTTAGAATAGCGCGAAGCGCAATATCAATGGCTTCGCTTGCCCCCACCGTTACCAGGACCTCGCTGTGGGGATTATACCCCACATGGAAACGTTCCTTCAAATAACGGCTGATTTCCTCGCGGAGGGGCATAATGCCATAGTTGGTGGTGTACTGGGTTTCCCCGTCCAGGAGGCTGTCAATAGCAGCATTGCGCATGGGAAAAGGTGTGACGAAGTCAGGCTCTCCCACCCCCAGGGAAATGGCATCCTTCATGGTACTGGCCGTGTCAAAGAATTTCCGGATAGCACTGGGCGGCACGGCACTGATCGCAGGATTGATGAAGCGCTCACTCACGGGGATACTGCCAGGCGGTTGTCTTCTCCGCTGTCCTCAAATACAACGCCATCCTGTTTATATCGCTTCAGCACAAAGCTGGTGGCAGTTCCTGTCACGGTTTCAAGGGGGCTCAGGCGTTCTGATACAAACTGCGCAAGTTCCTTAAGCGTCGGCGCTTCCACCAGGATGAGCAGATCGTAGTTGCCGCTCATCAGGTAAAGGCTTTTCACCTCACTGAAACGGTAGATGCGTTTGGCTACCGCATCAAAACCAAAATCCCTCTGCGGTGTGACCCTCACCTCAATCATCGCTTCTACCCGCTGCCGCTCCGCCTTGTCCCAATTGATGATGGGTCGGTAACGAAGAATGATCTGATCTCTTTCTAGTTCCTCGATATGCTGCGCAACCTCCACCAGGCTTTGGCCCGTCATGGTTGCGATCTGCTCCAACGGAGTCCTGCAGTCTTCGCTCAATATCTCCAGTATCTGCTGCTTTGTCCCATTCATTTCCACACCTCAGAAAACGCCGCTGATGACACCCTGGTCGCTTACATCAATTCCGTTAGCCGCAGGCGCCTTGGGCAGCCCCGGCATAGCGATAATATCCCCTGCGAATGCCACCACAAATCCCGCGCCGGCTGACAGGCGCACATCGCGGATGGTGAGCTCATAGCCCCTGGGCACGCCCAGGCGCTTGGGATCATCGCTGAATGAATACTGCGTTTTGGCGATGCACACGGGCATATAATCATAGCCCTCCCTGGTGAGATCGTCCAGCATTTTCCCGGCCTGGGCTGTAAAAACCACGCTGCCCGCTTGATAAACCCTTGTGGCAATGGCTTCAATTTTGTCCCTCAGCGGCAAGTCATCCGGATAAGTGAAGGAAAGGGGTCTGCCTGTGCCTTCCTCCGCTGCACGGCATACCTCCTCAGCCAGTTCACTGGCACCCTTGCCGCCCTTCTCCCAGCTGTCACAAAAGCGGCAGGGAATATTTTCACTGGCCATGGAAGCTTCCAGCGCTTCAATCTCCCCGCGTGAGTCTGTGACGAAGTGGTTAATGGCTACCACCACCGGCAGCTTCCAGACCTCCCGCACATTGCGAACATGCTGCAGGAGATTTTCGATGCCCACTTCCAGCGCTGCGATGTTTTCCTTGTTCAGCTCGTTCTTTTGAACGCCGCCGTGGTGTTTGAGCGCTCGGATGGTCGCTACCAGCACCACACAATCAGGCTTCAGGCCGCTGGCGCGGCACTTGATATCGATAAACTTCTCCGCCCCCAGGTCAGCCCCAAAACCTGCCTCGGTCACTACGTAATCAGAAAGCCTCAGCGCAAGCTTGGTGGCCGTAACAGAGTTGCAGCCATGGGCGATATTTGCAAAGGGCCCTCCATGAATGAGCGCTGGGGTTGAATCAATGGTTTGCACAAGGTTTGGCATCAGGGCATCTCTAAGGAGGGCTGCCATGGCACCCTGAGCGCCGATTTGCGCGCAGGTTATGCTCTCCCCCTGGTAGGTTTTGGCCACGACGATGTTGCCCAGGCGGCTTTTGAGGTCCTTGAGGCCATCCGCCATGCAGAATACAGCCATTACTTCGCTTGCTGCCGTGATATCAAAGCCATCCTCACGGGGCATTCCGCTCTTGCCCCCGCCAAGACCGCTGACGATTCTGCGCAGCTGCCGATCATTCATGTCCATGCAGCGGCGCCAGCGCACCTGCCTGGGGTCGATATTCAGCCGGTTGCCCTGCTGGATATGATTGTCCACCATAGCGGCGAGAAGGTTATTGGCCGTGGTGACAGCATGCAGGTCACCGGTAAAGTGCAGGTTGATATTCTCCATCGGAAGCACTTGGGCATACCCGCCGCCCGTGGCGCCGCCCTTCATGCCAAAAACGGGGCCCAGGGAAGGCTCCCTTAAAGCCAGCATGGCTTTTTTGCCATTCCAGGTCAAGCCATCGGCCAGTCCAATAGACACCGTGGTCTTTCCTTCCCCTGCCGCGGTCGGCGTGATCGCTGTCACCAGGATGAGCTTTCCCTTGACTGGCCGGCTCTGAAAGGGAATTGGATCAACTTTTGCGATATAACGACCGTAGGGCTGCAGATGCTCAATATCAATGCCAGCTTTCTGCGCAATTTCTCCAATGGGCTTCAGTTTGGCCGCCTGGGCGATCTGGATGTCGTTCATACAACCCTCCTGTAATCATATCCGGTTAACTACACCGGTGCTGTTCAATCCAAAGCGGATGGCATATCCTTAGCGGACTTGCTGACCACCGCCAGGCAAGCGTTCATGCTCTCGCTGATATGCTTTCGCATGAGTTCAGAAAACGCCGCTTCATCCCGGGAACCAAGCAAACGCAGCATATCATGGTGCTCTTGATGCGCGCCCGATCTACGGACGACACTGTCTATCGCCATTCTGGAAAAGCGCATGACAAACTCCTCCTGGTTTTCAATCACCCGGAGAATGCGCCGCTTGTCGGAAACCCGTTCAATGGTGCTGTGGAACTCCCGGTTGAGAATCGACAGCATCTGGGCATCCCGGGCTTCCTGGGCCACATCCATTCTCTCCAGGATTTTCTGAAGCTTCCCTATATCCTCCTGGTTGATGTTTTTTATAATGGAAGGAACAATCAGCATCATCAGAGCGTTGCGGATGGCAAATATTTCTTCAATATCTTCAAGTGTAAATGCGCTCACCAGCACCCCGCGGCGCGCAACATATTCCACCAAGCCATCCAATTCCAGTTTTCTGAATGCTTCACGCAGGGGGGTGCGGCTGATGTGCATGCTCTGGGCATAAGCTGTTTCAATCAGGCGGGTTCCGGCAGGAATCTCGCCCAGGATGATGGCATGCTTCAGGGTCTCATAGGTTGTCTCTCGGATCGGCCTGTTCTGCTCAGGCTTATCCATGCGTTGTTTTGCCAAAAAAACCCCTCCTTTTTCGCGTTGATATTACCTTTCCTGTATAAAGATGTCAAGAATCGGCGCGATTGGGTCCTTCAACCGGCTGATATAGCATCGTACGCGCCCTCAGACTGCCACCAAACAATTCGAATATACCGACGAAAGCATTTCCGGCATACAGCCGGAAAGGCCCTTGGGGAACAAATCGGCCGTTCAGGCGCGGGTCATCAGACGCAACTCGCACGCCCCCAGCCAGCAGGTGGGTCAAACTCACAGGCGCATCCATCCGCGGCAAATAAACAAGTGCCCGGTCAGTAGGGATTATCCATTGCGCCAGGGCTTCCTTCCCAGCCTGGCGCAATTCTTCAGGCGTCACGCTGTCGACGATCTTCTGCCCTGCGCTTTCCTCACGAATCAGCAGGCGCATATGAGCCGGGCAGCCCAGCGCAACGCCAATATCATGGCAAAGGGTGCGTATATAGGTACCCTTTCCGCAGGTAACGCGCAACAGGAAGCTATGGGAAGGCATTTCCCTGATGATAACAATGCGATGAACCTCCGCCTTCCGCGGTTCAAGGGCTGCATGCCTGCCTTCCCGAGCCAGTTTATAAGCCGGCTTGCCGTCGGACTTCAGCGCAGAATATTGGGGCGGGATCTGGCTAATGGCACCGGTGAACCTGGGCAGTACAGAGAAAAGGTTTTCTGCGTCTGGAAAACGGCTGCCCCGGACTGTAACTTTCCCCTGGGCATCCTGGGTATCTGTAGCCTGTCCAAAAGCGATTTCGGCCAGGTACACCTTGCGGCCCGCCATCAAATAATCTGAAATTCTTGTGGCCCGGCCCAGCAGGATCGGCAGAACTCCCGCAGCCTCCGGGTCCAGGGTGCCAGCGTGCCCTGCCTTCAGTCCACTCAGGCGTTTAATGAAAGCAACCGCCTGCGCGCTTGACATGCCAGGCGGTTTCATGAAGTTGACAACACCCTGCATCAGGTGATCATCCCTTCCAGGTATGCACTCATCATTGCCACCGCTTCATCAAAGGGTTTGCTGATTGTGCATCCAGCCGCCAGGACATGGCCGCCGCCGCCAAAATGTGTGGCAGCCCGGGATACATCATAGGGCGGTAGGCTTCTCAGGCTGAATTTCACCCCTTCAGAGGTTTCTGTGGCCAAAAAGGTCGCCTTGACCCCCCGGATGTTCAACCCGAAGTTCACGATGCCCTCAGCTTGCTCCATATTGGCATCAAGGTCAGAAAAATCGCTGTCGCGAAGCAGAATTCTGGTCAGTTTTCCGCCCGACAGGTATGCAAGCGAATCAAGCGCCCTGGTCAAGAGCCTGATATATGCCGGCTGCTTCACCAGATGTAGTTGCCTTGCTGCCGCTGCAATGGGGAGGTCCGCTTTCATGAGTGCGGCCATCTGGGAGAAAAGCTCCTCTGTCATCTTGCCAAAACTGAAGTTTCCGGTATCAGTTGACAGGGCTGTGTACAGGTAGATCGCCACATCCTGGGTAATGGTTGCTCCAAAGGCTTCAAAAAGACGGTAGACCAGGACGCCTGTGGCTGCCACCTCTTCGTCCACATAACTCACTTGTGCAAACACTCCATTGGTGGCGTGGTGGTCTATCTTAAGAGACTGGGGGCTTGAAAGAAAACTGGAACCGCAGTCCCCCAGCCTGGCAAAATCGGAGGCGTCAACAGAGATGCTCAGGTCAAAGGCCCCGTGTTTCATCGAGGCAAATTTGGCCGCCGAAGTTACCCGCTCCCATCCCGGCAAAAAGCACAGGCTCTCCGGAACCGGATCCTGGCAGACAATTACCGTCTCCTTGCCGAGTTGCCTAAGCAAAGAGTCCAGTGCCAAAACAGAACCGATGGCATCGCCATCGGGCTGCAAATGGGTAGCCAGCAGCACCCGCCGCGCGCCTTTGATAATGGCGGCAGCAGCAGAAATGTCAGGCTTCACTGTTGTTATTATCCCCCTGTTCACCAAGCACTTGCCTGAGTATGCCGGAAATATGGATGCCATACTCGATGTTCTGATCCGCTATAAACTGGAGCTGGGGTGTATAGCGAAGCGACAGGGCCTGTCCCAGAGCATGCCGGAGAAAACCTGCGGCGCCTTTTAACGCCTTGATCAGGTCATCGCGCTTTTCGTTCTCAAGGACGCTGATAAAAACCTTGGCAAATCGCAGGTCCCGGGTGGTCTCCACGCGGGTGATGCTAAAGGTGCCGCTGACGCGTGGATCCCGTACCTCCTCACGGATAATGCGATCAAGGGCACGCTTGACCTCGTCGGATATGCGGTCTATGCGGTATTGGGGCACTGTGCCCTCCTTATTGTTCGATCTCTTCCATGGTGAAACATTCCACAATGTCGCCTACTTTGATGTCATTGTAGTTCTCAAGGCCAATACCGCACTCATAGCCCTCGGCAACCTCCCGCACATCATCCTTGAAGCGCCTGAGAGATGACAGCTTGCCCTCAAAAATGACCGCGCTGTCCCGAAGCAGCCGAACCTTCTCGTTCCTGAGCATTTTGCCATCGATTACATAGCTTCCGGCAATGGTACCGGAGCCTGTTATCTTGAACACATTCCTGACTTCGGCATGACCCAGCAGCACTTCCTTGAACTCGGGTTCCAGCATCCCCTTCATGGCCATCTCAATGTCCTCAATAGCCTGATAGATAACACGGTAAAGTCTGATATCAATGCCTTCCTTGTCGGCGACCGATCGGGCGTTGTTGTCCGGACGGATATTGAAGCCAATAATGGTGGCATTGGCAGTGGCAGCCAGGTTGACATCATCCTTGTTGATGGCACCCACACCGCTGTGAAGAATGTGGATTTTTACATGGTCATTGGAGAGCTTTTCCAGGGATTGGCGCACTGCTTCAGCCGAGCCCTGCACGTCCGCCTTGACCAGGAGGTTGAGGGTAACAGTCTCGCCTTCCTTAATGCTGGTGAACAGGTTGTCCAGCGTCAGCGCAGAAGAAGAGGCGATACGCTGTTCCCTGATTTTTTCTTCCCGCTCCTTTGCCACCTGTCGGATGAGCCTGTCGTCCTCGACAGCGATAAGCTCATCGCCGGCTTCCGGTACCACGCTGAAACCCGATATCTCGACCGGCATGGCGGGACCGGCATTCCTGACGTTCTCCCCCCGGTCATTCAACAAAGCGCGTACGCGGCCGGAAGCCATGCCGGCGATAATATTGTCCCCTACATTGAGGGTACCGTTGGTGATAAGGACAGTAGCCAGGGGGCCTCTGGTTTTATCCAGTTTAGCCTCAATGATAATGCCGCGGGCCAGGCGGTCAGGGTTGGCGCGTAGCTGCAATACATCTGCCTGCAGCAGAATCATCTCCAGCAACTGGTTCACCCCTTGTCCCGTTAAGGCGCTGACGGGCACCATGATGGTGTCGCCGCCCCACTCCTCCGGCACCAGGCTGTAGGCGGTCAAATCCTGTTTGATGCGTTCAGGGTTGGCATCTGCCTTGTCCATTTTGTTGATGGCCACGATAATTGGCACCTTTGCGGCCTGCGCATGCCGGATAGCTTCAACCGTCTGCGGCATCACCCCATCATCCGCCGCCACAACCAGCACCGCGATATCTGTGGCCTGGGCACCCCTGGCACGCATGGCAGTGAAGGCCTCATGGCCGGGGGTATCCAGGAAAGTGATGCTCCGGCCATCCACGTCAACCGTATAGGCGCCTATGTGCTGCGTGATGCCGCCCGCCTCCGACCTGGTGACATGGGCGCTGCGGATATGGTCCAGAAGCGAGGTCTTGCCGTGGTCAACGTGACCCATGATGGTGATGGCGGGCGGGCGGGGCTGAAGGTCCTCTTCCTGATCCTCCGTGCGGGCCGTTTCACTCAGCGTGTCTTCAGCTGTCTTCTCCAGCTTCATCTCCAGGGTGCAACCAAATTCGCTGCAGACAAGCGAAGCTGTATCAAAATCGAGTTCGCTGTTGATATTGGCAACATTGCCCAGCAGCAGGAGCTTCTTGAGGATTTCGCCCGCGGGCTTACCGATGCGCTCTGTCAGATCCTTGACCGTAATCGTATCCGCTGTCATATAGGCAGTCTCAATTTTTATGGGTGACATTTTCTGCTGGGCGGAAGCCTGTTTTTTAGCGCGGGCGCGTTTCCCGCCGCGCACCACATCATCGTCAATTCCCATGCCGGGTTGCACGCCACGTGTTAGCTGGCGCCTAGACTTGCTTACCCGTTCCGGGTCGCGCTGGCGGGTGTAGTTCTTTTTGTTGGGGTCATAATTGCTGACCCGCTCTTTCTCCATCGGCGGCGTAACATCAGCCAGGCCTGCTTTGGGAGCCGCTCCGCGGGCCCCCGCTGGTGCGGGGCGGCCAAAGGGCCTTTGGGGAGCGGGCCGGCCGTCAGCCGGACGGCCATACGGCGCTGGACCAGGAGCAGGCCTGCCAAAGGGGGCTTGTCCCGGCGCTGGGCGGCCATAGGGGCCTTGTCCCGGCGCTGGGCGGCCATAGGGGCCTTGCCCCGCCGGCCGGCCATAGGGACCGGCTGCCGGCGGCGCTGGCTGCCTGGGTGCAGGCCTGGCGGGGGCTTTCTGACCCGCCGGGGCTGGAGTAACGGGCTGGGCGGCCTGCCATTCGGCCGCAACAGACGCCGGGGTGGCAGCTGCGGGCTTGGCCTCGGTGACCTGTTTCTCTTGCTTGGTTTCGGTGGGGGTGACAACTGGGGTTTCCACCTCTGTTTCTGCCACTGCCTCAGGCGCTTCCGGCTCTGGTGCAAAGACCTGGGGCACTTCGGCCGCGGGGGCCTCCACAGGCTTTTCCTTCACCGCCGCGGTTTCCACAACCACGGCAGCTGCCTCTGCCGCCTGATTCGCGTCGTCGTCCGGCATGGTCCAGGCTTTGGTCTGCTGCCTTAGTATTTCCTGCTGCTGTTCGTGGCGCAGGCGCTGCTTCTCTTCCTCCTCCTGCCGGAGGAATTGTGCCTCCTGCTGACGGAGCATCTGCAGCATAATATCAGCGTTGCGTTTTACCCGCTCGGTTTCCGTCAGGATAACGCCCGCTTTCTGATTGAGTTCCTTGATTGTTTCTTTAAGCCCCACTTTAGCCATTAAGCGCTGTGCCCTCCAAGTTCTTATCTTTGGCAGGGGCTATATCCCCGCCCGCCATTATAGTCTGAATCTTCTCTGCCAGTCCACCGGGATGGACCGCAATAACATTGACACCCGGCCTTCCTATTGCCCGCCCGAGAAGCCCTTTTGTTGTTTCCAGAAGCGCAATGCCCCGGTTGGCACAGCTATCTGCCAATTTCTTGCGGGTGTTTGCCGCTGTGCCAGAATCCAGCAGCACCAATACCACCTTGTCCTGCCGCACTTGATCAAGCGCCTTGTCAGCGCCCGCCGCCAGCTTGCCTGCCCGGTAGGCCAAGCCCAACATCCCTGATAAATGCTTCTCATTCATCCCGCTTCACCAGCCTCGGCCCGTATTTGATCTGTCGGCGCAGAAGGGCGATGACCTCTTCACCCACCGGATTCTCAAGTGCCCGTTCAAGCTGCCGCTGTTTCGCTGCCCGGTCCAGACAGGCTTCGTCCCGGCACACATAGGCGCCGCGGCCCGATTTTTTTCCGGTAAAATCGATGGCGATCTCCCCTTCCGGGCTTCGCACTACACGCAGCAGCTCCCGTTTGGGTTTCATCTCACGGCAGCCAACGCACATGCGCATAGGTGTTTTCTTGGGCATCATTCCTCCATCTTGCTGAGTGTGCATTTACTCCGTTTCATATCCCGGATCGGTCCCGTCAGGGATCTGCGCAGTGGCCTCATAGCCTTGCTCCCGTAGAAGTTCCTCGACCTGGGTCTGGGATTTGATGTCGATTTTCCATCCGGTGAGTTTTGCTGCCAGGCGGGCATTCTGCCCTTCCTTGCCAATGGCCAGGGACAGCTGCATATCCGGAACCACCACGCGGCAGATCTTCTCGTCCTCTGAAATGAACACGCTCACGACATGGGCAGGGTTTAGGGCGTTGGCTACAAACTCTGCCGGATCAGGAGACCACTTGATGATGTCGATCTTCTCGTTCTTTAGCTCGCTTACCACTTTTTCCACCCGTGAGCCGCGGGGCCCCACACAGGCGCCCACCGGATCAATCATCGGATCCATGGAATAAACAGCTATCTTGGTACGGCTGCCCGGCTCCCGGGCGATGGAACGGATTTGCACTACGCCAGTGGCAATCTCAGGCACTTCCATCTCAAACAATCGCTTCACAAGGCCCGGATGGATGCGGCTGACATATACCTGGGGACTTCTGGTAAACTCCGATCCGGAGCGCCGAACTTTCAGCACATAGACCTTGATATGGTCTCCTTCCCGGTACTCTTCATGGGGCATGAATTCGTTGCTCTCCATAATCCCCTCGGTTCGGCCCAGCTCTACATAGACGGCCTTGGGCTCCACCCGCTGCACAATAGCGGTAAGGATTTCATTCTCCTTCTCGATATACTCATCATAGATCTTCCCACGCTCCGCCTCCCGGATGCGCTGCACCAGCATCTGCTTGGCCGTCTGAGCTGCCACGCGGCCAAAGTTGTCAGGTGTAACATCAATTTCAACAATGTCGCCGATGTGGAAATCCGGCCTGATTTTCAGCGCGTCTTCCAGGCTGATCTGCATCTCCGGCTCATCCACCTCTTCGGCAATCACTTTGCGCAGATAGACCCTGGCGCCTTCCTTTTTGCTTAAGCGTACGGCCAGGTTCTGGCCACCAGCGCTCCCTTGCCGGTTTCCCCGGCGGTAGGCTACCTTCAGGGCGTCCTCTATTGTATCCACCAGGATTTCCTCGTCGATATCCTTCTCCCGTGCCAGCATGGAAATGGCGTCCATCAAATCCACTTTAGGGTTGCTCATAGCCAACCTCCTGTTCCGTAATTGCTTCGTCTTCAAGGACGCTCAGGTCCACCACCCGCCGCGCCACCGCGACATCCTTCCCGGGGAACATCATTTCACCAGCGTCTGTCTCAATCAGATAGCCGGAGCCTGACAACCCCCGAAAGATGCCAGTGTACACTTTGCGACCGCCAAGAGCCCTGTATAGGCGCAACTCCACCCTCTCCCCCAAAGCCCTCTGGGCATCCCGCTCCGTCTTGATGGGGCGATCAAGGCCCGGAGAGCAAACCTCCAGGAACTCATAGTCCACCGCGTTAAGCTGCGGCTGCACCTCGCGATGAAAGCGCTCACAGTCCCACAGTGTTATCCCCTCGGGTTTGTCCAGGAAAAACCGGAGATAAACCCCTGCAGGCTCCCTGTCCATGGAGACCCCAACCAACTCATACCCAAAATTTTCGGCGATTTTCTCGCCAAGCAACTCGGCTGCTTCCGTTCCGTCCTCGCGCTTTTTTGCCATCTTCCTTCTACATAGAAAAAGCGGGTATCCACTGCATCCGGCAAGCATCGCAAAGGCTTTTGCCCGCAACGCGTGCCCCTTGCAGCTCCCACTCTTCGTTAAGCCCTTCTTTCTCTGGTAAACTCCGGCTTCCCGGTGTGGAACAAGTATACCATGAGATGTCCACACCCGCAAGCAGCCGGCTTCAAGGAAGCAGTAGCTTCCCGGGTTCTCAAACGCTGTTGCCGAATTTTACGCTGTTTGGTATAGTGTTTTCATTATTCAGCACGGAGGAAATGGCCTATGCATATCCTGGACACCC
>JAAYJP010000042.1 GCA_012522875.1 Clostridiales bacterium
CACCCGTCCCTGAATGAGCTGACCGCCTGGGCCCTTGGCAACTTCACGGATCCTCCCCCTCCCCAACCGCTTCTCTGATGGGGGTTGGCGGGGCCAGGCCGGCCCCGTGTTCTTGTACGCGCCCGGCGTCTGTGGTATCCTCTGCTGGGGCGTTTTTTGATGCCTGTACCATGCAAGGCCCAGGATAACCGGATGTGTCAGCGGGGAGGACTATCGTTGTTTGGCTATGTGGTTGCCAACATTGAACAGCTGGATGAGGCCCAGCGGGCGCGCTACCAGCAGGTGTACTGCGGGCTTTGCCGTGCCCTGGGGGAACGCCACGGTGCCCGTTGCCGCCTGACCCTCACCTATGACATGACCTTCCTGATCCTTCTGTTAAGCGCCCTTCAGGCTGAAGATGATATGCGGGTGGAGCCCTTCCGCTGCCCAATGCACCCCGTCAAAAAGCGGGAGAGCGCCATGAACGCCTGGACGGATTACGCCGCGGACGTGAATGTGGTGCTGGCCTATTACCAGAAAATGGATGACTGGACGGATGACCGCAGCACCTGGGCGCTGGCCCAGGCGAAGGTCATCGGCTCCCAGGTGGAAGCGGTATGCAAGCGCCTTCCCCGCCAGTGCGAGGCCATCGCAAAGGGGCTTGAAGCCCTGTCCTCGCTTGAGAAAAGCGGTGAGCCCAACCCCGATTTGCCTGCCGCCGCCTTTGGCAGCATCCTGGGCGCGGTGTTTACCCCGGAGGGCGCCGAACCGTCCCAGGATCTCTACGCTTTTGGGGATAAACTGGGCCGTTTCGTCTACCTGATGGACGCGGTGGTGGATCTGAAAAAAGATATCCGGCATGAACAGTACAATCCCATGGTCTTTGTGGATTCCTCACGGCATGAGAGCATCCTCCAGGTCCTGATGGCCGACTGCGTGGAACCGTTTTCCCGGCTGAACCTTTACAGGGACAGGGACTTAATGGAAAACATCCTCTATTCCGGCGTCTGGGCCCGCTATCTGGCCGCGCGGAAAGGAGACAGGAAGCCATGAGGGATCCCTACCAGGTGCTGGGCGTCTCCCGGGACGCCACGGAACAGCAGGTCACCGACGCCTACCGCAAACTGGCCAAAAAATACCACCCGGACCTGAATCCCGGGGACGCTTCGGCCCAGAAGAAGATGGCCGAAATCAATGTGGCCTATGAGGAGATCAAATCCGGCCGCGCAAAATACCAGGACTATTCCAGGCCCCAGGGCGCCAGCCCCTATTCCGGGCAGCGCGGCGCTTATGGCGGCTACAATACGGGCAGCCCCTATGGGGGCTTTAATCCCTTTGACTTCTTTGGCGGGGCTTTCCAGCAGCAGCAGCGCCAGCAGCAGGCCCAGCAGAACCGGGGCGACAGGTTTGACCCGGTGCGCCACTATGTCAATGCCATGCGCTACGGCGAAGCCCTCTACGCGCTGAGTGAGATCAAGGACCGCGGTGCCGAGTGGTACTACCTGAGCGCCGTGGCCAGCTATGGCCTGGGGAACCGGGTGACCGCGCTCAACCACATCGATGAGGCCATCCGCCTTGACCCCGGCAACATCGCCTACCAGCAGGCCAGGGAACAGATTGCCGGCAGCTACCAATCCTACACCCAGCGCAGCCGCGGCTTTGGCGTGCCTTCGTTCAATGTCAACACCCTGTGCATGGGGCTGTGCTGCGCGCAGCTCTTCTGCCGGGGCGGCTGGTGGTGCCTGTAAACAAATTTCGGCTGACGCCAAGGAGCAATACACATGAACCTTAACCCCCTGAAAGCGAAACTGATGGCCTTTATGCAGGGCCGCTACGGCCCGGACCCGATGTACAAGGGGCTTTTCGGCTTATCCATAGGGCTGCTGGTCCTCAACATGATAATCGGCTCAGGCGTCCTGGGTTTCCTGGCGATGGCCGTTATCATTTACTCCCTCTTCCGTTTCTTCTCAAAGAACCGGGCCTTGCGCGCCGCCGAGAACCAGCGCTATCTGGCCTTCATGGACAAGGCCAGGAAAAAATGGCTCCTCACCAGAAACCGTTTGAAATTCTTCCGTACCCACCGCTACCGCACCTGCCCCAGCTGCAAGACCCCCCTGCGGCTGGAGAAGAAGGTGGGCGCCATGCATGTCACCTGTCCCGTGTGCAAAAACAGCTTTGATGTGACCATCCGTTTCTGAACCGGACACGCAGGCAAAGGAGGCGGCCATGAACCGGATCAACATCGTCTGCCTGGGGGTGAGGGACATGAAAAGGTCCCTCCGCTTCTACCGGGACGGCCTGGGATTCCGTACGCAGGCCACGGAGGACAACCCCGCCGTGGCCTTCTTTGACACCCCGGGCACCAGGTTTGAGCTGTTCCCCCTGGACCGGCTGGCCAGGGACATCAACCCGGACGATCCGCCCGCCGGTTCAGGGTTTTCCGGCGTCACCCTGGCCTACAATGTGGCCGGGAAGGATGAGGTGGATGGGGTGATCGCCCTGGTAAGGGAAGCCGGTGGCACGATCGCCAAAGAGCCCCAGGACGCTTTCTGGGGCGGCTACCATGCCTATTTCGCCGACCCGGACGGCTATTACTGGGAGGTCGCCTGGGGGCCGGATTTTAAGTTTGACCAGGATGGGCTGCTGGAATTCTGAGGGGCCCAGGCCTTTCAATGCGCCTGCGGTGACAGCGCCATGGCCGGGCCGCCGGAACGAAGGGAAAATGGCATAGCCGCGCGAAGGCGCCCTATTTTTTTGGCGCCCGTCGTTGGCGTCTCTCGCCGGCAAACGATTTCGGGTTTTTAGCTTGCGCGCACTGCCAACAGTCGTTTCTGATGTGTGCCGGTTGGAACCCTGCAACAGCAAAACGGCAGATTCCCCAAACAGAATAACGATCATCCACCAGCAGCAAAAAGCCACAGCCTCTGTCAATACGCCCCGAAACCCACCAAAACAGACAGCCGGGAGGGCTTGCTTCTGCTGCCAAAAAGGTGTATGATAAAAATGGTTTTTGAAAAAATGTTCGTGTTTTTGGAGGAAACGGGTGAAAGCCTTGGAAGAAGCCATTGTGGAATGGGGCGAGGGCATCGGCACTGACATCGTGAAGGTGGACCGCTTTTTGAACCACCGGATCGACACGGCGCTGGTGACTGAGATGGGGCAGGAAATCGCCGGCCATTTCAGGGACGACGCGCCTTCCGTCATCCTTACCGTGGAGGCATCGGGCATTGCCCTGGCTGTCACCGCAGCCCAGGCTTTGGGCATGCTCCCGGTGGTCTTCGCCAAGAAGCACGCCGCATCCACCTTAAGGGGCGAGATGTACGCCGAAACCATCCGTTCCTTCACCAGGGACATCACCTACGATATGCGCTGCGCGTCCTATTGCATCATGCCCCATGACCGGGTGCTGATCGTGGACGATTTCCTGGCCGATGGCGAGGCCACCCGCGGGATGCTGTCCCTGGTGCGCCAGGCCGGCGCCAGCTGCGTGGGCGTCGCCGTCGCCATTGAAAAGGCCTTCCAAAAGGGGGGCCGGACCCTTAGGGATAAGGGCATCAGAGTCTTGTCTTTAGCAGCCATCCGGGAAATCCGGGACGGTAAAATCCTGTTCCAGGAAGGCTGAGAAGAAATTCATCATTGGAGGGCAGCATGTCAAACAATTCCAAGCGCAACCCAAAGACCATTGCACTCGTCGTTCTTCTTGTGATTGCAGCCATTATCGCCATCTATTTCCTGACGAGACCCGGCGATGAACAGCCAGCGGTGACCCCGACTCCCGAAGTCGTGGCAACAGAAGCCCCCACACCTGAGGCCACAGCAACAGAGGCGCCGACACCTGAAGCCGCGGCAACGGAGACCCCTGCGCCTGAAGCCACCGCTGAATTGACTGCTGAACCTTCCCAGGAGCCCGAACCGGTTTCCTTTAAGCCTGTCAAACCCGAAGACCTGAAGGTGGGGATGGTCCTCATCGGCTCCCAGGACGATGGCTTTTCCGGCGCGCACTACGCAGGCCTGGAGGGCATGAAGGCCGAGCTGGGGCTTGAAGACTCCCAGGTGCTTTACAAGTTCAACGTCCCCGAGACCGCCGAGTGCGACGCCGCCCTGCGGGAGCTGGTGGACGCCGGCTGCCAGATCATTTTTGGCAACTCCTGGGGCTTCATGAACTACATGGAGGAGGTCGCCGGGGAATACCCCGAGGTCGTCTTCTCCCACTGCTCGGGTTACAAGAACAACGGCGTGAACTTCAACAACTACTTCGGCCGCATCTACCAGGCCCGCTACCTTTCCGGTATCGCTGCCGGGCTGAAGACCTCCTCCAATTTGATCGGCTATGTGGCCGCCTGGGCTGACAATGCCGAGGTAAACGGCGGCATCAACGCCTTTGCCCTGGGCGTCCAGAGCGTGAACCCGGACGCCGTGGTGTATGTGAAGTACATCAGCTCCTGGTTTGACCCCACCCTGGAAAAGCAGACGGCCGTGGCCCTTCTGGACCTGGGCTGCGATGTGATCGCCCAGCACGTGGATACTGACATGCCCCAGGTGGCCGCCCAGGAAGCCGGCAAGTTTGGCGTGGGCTACAACACCGATATGACCCCCGCTGCCCCCGACGCCCACCTTACCGCCCCCATCTGGCACTGGGCCAGCGTGTACACCGCCCAGGTGAAAGACCTCATGGAAGGCACCTGGCAGCCTGTCAACTACTTCCTGGGCCTTCAGGAAGGGATGGTTGACATCTCCCCCCTGTCC
>JAAYJP010000263.1 GCA_012522875.1 Clostridiales bacterium
GCCTCCTCCGGGCTGTTGACGGGCTGGGCGGCGTAAAGCCGGGAAGCCCCCACCGGCAGGCTGTGGGCCAGGGGCATTTCCCCGGGCCGGCCCAGGGCAATCTCCGTGGAACCGCCTCCAATGTCCACCACGCCGGCCATCTCATGCCGGGGAAAAGGATGCACCGCGCCCCAGAAGGAGCAGGCCGCCTCCTCCTCGCCCGTGAGCACCTGAAGGGCCAGCCCCGTCTGCTGAAGGAGCGCCAAGGCCAGGTCTTTGCCGTTTTCGCTTTCCCGGACGGCGGATGTGGCAAGCAGCCATGTCCTGTCAGCCCCGGCCTCCTGCGCCTGCCGGTAGAGTTCCGCCACATCCCGGCAGGCCCTCTGGATGGCTTCCAGCCCCAAACGCCTACCCTCTCCCAAAGCCAGAAAAAGCCGGGTTTCCAGGCGCCCGGAGACGGGGCCTGAAAGCCCGGCGTCAAGGCCGGCGGTGAGCATCCGGGTGGAGTTGGACCCGATGATGATAACACCCGCGCGGGACAAGGCTATGCTCATGGTGCCGGGGAAGCGGCGGGCAGCCCCAGCACCTCCGGATTGGTCACCACAAAGCGGATCTCCCCCGGAAAGATATAGCCGTACTTGGTTCGGGCCTCATTGGCGATAAAGTTGTCGCTGGCTGCCAGGCGCACCCGCTCGTCCAGCTTGAGGTTTTCCCGCTCCCTGGCGAACACCTGCTCGTTGGCCATCTCGATGGACGCCTTCAGCCGATCGATTTCATGGTTATAGTTTTCGGACCATATCCAGCCCATGAGCAGGATGGCGACAAAGGCAATCACCAGCCCATAATACGGCACGCGTTTCTGTCCCAGGCGCCAGAGGCGGATCCCCCCGGGCCTGCGCCCTTTTCCCTGCTGCGGATCAGGAATCTGCACGCGGCACCTCCGGCTGGATGTCCAGTACCACCAGCCTGGGTTGCTGGCTCAAGTCCCCCTGGGTCACCCTGAGGATGGGCTGAAAGGACGCCTGCAAGGGTTTCATGGCGTCCAGGAAAGGGGCCAGGGTGCTGATCCTGTCAAAACCACCCTTGTCATTCCGGTAATGCATGGGGATGGCCACCCGGGGCTTCAGGAGATCAATGGTTTCCCTGGCCTGGGCGGCATCGATGGTGAAGAAGCCGCCCACGGGGATGAAGAGAATGTCAGGCATGAACAGGCTGCTTTTCAGCCCCTCGTCCGGCACGATACCCAGGTCGCCCAGATGGGCCACTTTCAGCCCATCGGCCTCCACCAGATGGCACAGGATTTGCCCGCGCTGGGCCCCCTTTTTGTCATCGTGAAACGAGGGGAAACCGGTCACCCTGACGCCCTCAAGGAGCTTGTGGGCACCCTTCTGGTCGATCACCACGGGCTTTCCGTCCACTTTGTCCACATAGTCATGGTCAAAATGATGGTGGGAGACCAGCACCGCATCCGCCCTGACCCGCTTCATGGGGTAACCGGCCTTCTCGTCATAGGGGTCAAACAGGATCCTCCGGCCATTGGCGGTTTCCAGCAGGAACTCAGCGTGGCCGTGATAGGTGATCAGCATGGCGCTCTCCTTTCAACGGGGTTCAGGAGCAGGGGTAAAAGATAGGCGGGAAGGGGCAACGATTTCCTCAGGGCATCGGCCAAAGCCACTTCGGCCGCCCTGCGCAGGCTGTTTTCCTCCCCCCGATCCCAAAGGCCAAGGCAATGAAGGAATCCGGGGAGCATCTCTTGGGTGAAAGCCCCTGGGTGCCGGGCCAGGATCCGGCAGAAGCCGCTCAGGCTGCCCTCCCTCTCCGCCCAGCCCTCCGGGGCCAAAAGGGCCTGGCTGAAGGCCAGGCTCCTGGGATAATCCCAGCTTATGCAAGCCAGGCCATTCTTAAGCTCGTGGGGGTATCCGGCCAGGTTCAGCCGGGTCCGGGCACCCTCCCAGGCAGCCGGGCCCATCCGACGGGGCGCATCTGTGATATAGAGCGCCCGGCTTTTTTTTGCACGGCGCACAAAACCCTGCCCCGCAAGAAGGGCTTTGAGGTTCAGCGCGTCCGCATCAAGCCCGGCCATCCTTCTGGGAGGCCTCA
>JAAYJP010000264.1 GCA_012522875.1 Clostridiales bacterium
CTAGTTCACAAGGGAAATTCTGCCATTCTATTATTTCCTGAGTTTGCGTCCGGCAATCGCACTGCTGCGCCAAGCAGCGCAGGCAAACCCGCCGCGCATCTTTTTCTGCTGAAAAGGGGAACAAAACAGCGAATGTATTCTCATCCCGCAAATCATGATACGGTTTTTTTGCGATCCGGCTCCCCTTCTACAAAGCAGGCTTTCAGGGAACTGCGGGATATCCTCCTGGAAAGCAGGAATTATGGATCTTAGGTATCTGCACTCGGGAGGAAATGCGCAGGCCCGGTCTGCCTGAGGAAAAGGGCTGTCTGCGGCCTTGTGGTGCCGCCTGACTGTGCGCATATCAGTTGGCTGGGGGATTGAGGACAGATAAATGATCAGCCCATAAGGCGCAGCAGGTGCGCGCCACGCTTCACTTCTTCCCCGAAACGGGGTCTGCGCGCCGATGGAACATTGTGCCTGCCAGCATTATCACAGAGAAGACAACCAGGTAGTACACCACTGCCATACCGTGCCCAATGATGGCTGCCGCCACCATAAACAGGCATGACAGGATGGCCAGGATGGGCATCACCACCCGCTTGAACACGGGCAGGTCCCGCTCTTTTTTGACCATCCGCAGGAAAACAGGGATGTACGCGCCGTAGAGTGTAATGATGGGCAGTTCGGAAGAATCAAAACTGAACGCCCCAAACCACTTCACGCCATCCAGGTTCGCGCCGAAGAAATAGGCAAGCCATAGCATGCAGAACATCAGGCCGATGATGGCGGAGTTGCCCGGCATATTGGTCTTCCCATCCAGGGAGACAAATACCTCCGGTTTGGGGCCCTGGTTTCTGGCTGCCAGGGCGTATATGCCTCGGATGGAGCCTATCATCAGCCCATTGAGTGTGCCCAGGCAGGAGATGATCACAAAGACAAACAGCAGCGTTCCCGCCACACTGCCAAATACCTGGGAGAAGGCCAGCCGTGCGCTTTGCTCACCGCTTTGCATCAGCACATCGGAAGGAACGACGCTGGCAAGGCCGATATAATACAGGATATAGACCGCCACCACAATCAGGCTGCCTATCACCAGGGCGCGGGGCAGGTTTTTCTTGGCATCACGCAGTTCGGCGTTGATGGACGTGGCAATAATCCACCCCTCATAAGCGAAGGCAACCGCGACTACGGAGGTAAACAGGCCCGTCGACCCTTCCGTAACCGTTTGCGCCGCGGCAGCAAAGTTCTGCATCAATGTGCCTTTGGCAAGCCCCACAATAGTGCCGACAACAGCCATCGCGGCCAGGGGGATCAGCTTGATCACGGTGGTGGAAACCTGGACCTTGCCGCCGATTCTGGGAGAGAGGGCATTGACAGCGTAACTGGCTATCAGGTAGAAGGCCGCGATTGTCATGCAGGCCCCGCCTGTGATATCCCAGCCAAGCAGCACACAGGTATAGCGCGCAGACACCCATGCCAGCACCGCTGTGATGCTGGGCTGGTAGATGAAGGTCATGAACCATCCCATGTAGTAGCCATACCGGGGGCCTACCATCACCTCCGAATAATCCACCACGCCGTTCACTTTTTCATAGCGGGAAGCCAGGATTGAGAAGCTGTAGGCACAGATGATCATCACAACGCCAACAATGGCCCAGGCCAGGATGCCGGTGCTCACGTTGCCGCCGGTGGCCTTCAGGACGGTTTCAGCCTTGAAGAAAACCCCACTGCCAATGACAATGCCGATCACCATGGCGATGGCCATCGGCAGGCCATATCGCTTCTGCAATTGATCTTTCATCCCTGTCCGCCGCCGTGCGCGTGCCCCGGCGGCTCCCCCCTTTTTGTATATTTTGTTTATTATATCGCCACAGCCATCTTCATACAAGGGACAGCGCCTGCAAGGATCGCCGCTTGGTTTACAGTTTTCTGGATCTGGTTTATGATAAGCATGTACAGTGAATCATAGCGCAACTATTTGAACAGGAGGTCCATATGAAACGGGAATCGCCGCACTTGGCCCGCGTGAAGGGCAGGCGCCTGCCGGACAGGAACGCCTGTTGGCTGGCAGCCTTTGCCGCTACGGCTGTTCTGGCGCTGGTCCTGGCCATCATTGTCAAGCCCTGGCTGCTCAAAGTGCTGTTTGTGCTGGTCATGATCGGCGCGGTCCTTTACTGCTGGCTCATGATCCAGGACAGGCGAAACTTGCCAAAGCCTGCGCCCGAGTCTCTGCCCCGACGGCCCAAAGAAGACCCCGGGACCGGAGCATCTCCGGAGACGGAGGAACCGGAACCTGACGGAGAGCCTGGCAGCGTGGATGGGCAGGAGGTTTCCGGCGAACTTGCCGTGGAGGCATCAAGCGGGCTTTCCCTTGAATCCGCCCTGGAAGGCCCGCAGGCTGATGAACAGTCAGAGCCCCCGGTGCTTGTTTCCGATAAGGGAGACAAATACCACAGGAACCGCAAATGCCAAGGGCTGCGTTTTGCCAATTCCCTGGAAGAAATGCCGGAGGCAGAAGCGGAGGCACTGGGCAGGAAGCCATGCGGCATCTGCTGGCCAAAGGGAAAAGAAGACTGAGAATTACTGGGTTTTTGCCCTGTTGGCCGCCTTGGCTTTGCACTGGGGTGCTATGGGCGGGCTTTGCCATGTGCCCTGGCCGGTTCCGCGCCTGTATCCTGCTTCTATTTTTATTGCCTGAAGACGCCTTTCATAAAGCCTTCCGCGAAACGGACGCAAAAAGCGATGACGCCGCGCCAGTTTATGGCAGATATCAAAGTGTTTGGGTTTTCCCCTGAGACAGACTTCAAAATACAAGTGTCTGATTCGGTTTTCCTGATTGGGATTTTGATTCGGCTTCGCTTTATCCCAAACGCAGAAACCTTTGCCAGCGGGTTGGCTCCCGGGTACTCAGTGCCCCTGAATACAGGGCAGGAATCCCCGGAATCAGCTGTTCTTTCCCTTGAGCCAACTTTTTTTCTCTTCGTGAATATGTTTCACATCATCCATGATATCGGGGCCCCGTTGACGTGATCATGCCTTTCCCTCCCGTGCAAAGGCCGAACGGCATTTGATTCTGCCATCACCCGGGCGAAATTCCCCCAAAAGGCATTCATAAGCCCGATAAGCCAACCTGCTTGACAGGGGGAGCATCCCGTGTTATCTTTCCATTCGTTAGTCTAACTAAGTTTCGGAAAGGGATGGCATGGACGCATTCTCGATGGCGCTTAACGACCTTTTGGTCAACACCTTTAACAGCATCCTGCGCCTGGAGGAGGACTCCCTCAGGCGCCTGAGCGATGGGAAGCTCAGCATCAGTGAGATGCACTTCCTGGAGGCCGTGGCAAAGGGCGGCCGCGGGGGACGCAGCATCACGGACATTGCGCGGGAGCTTTCCATCACCCTGCCCTCGGTGACCGCTGCGGTCAACAAACTGGGAAAAAAGGGATATCTTATCAAGGCCCGTGACGAGGCAGACAAGCGCGTGGTGAATGTCAGCCTGTCCCATGAGGGGCGGCGGGCGGAGGCTGCCCACCGGTTTTTCCATCGGCAGATGGTGCACGGCGTGTCAGACGGCCTTGGGGAAGGGCAGCGGGACGCCCTGCTGAAAGGGTTGGAAAACCTGCATGCTTTTTTCCGCAACCAGGAGCAAGCGCTTGAGTTAAGGCTGCCCCAGTTCGAGCGGGAAGGACAGGAAATTTGAACATACTGGGCATTGGCAGCACGCTGCCGGAACAGACAGTGACCAACCGCCAGCTGGAGGAGATCCTGGAGACCTCCGATGCGTGGATCAGAAGCCGCACGGGCATCGCCCAGCGCCGGGTGATGAAAGGCAGCGAGCTCACCAATCTGGCCCTGTCAGCCGCCCAAAAGGCGCTCCTGGACGCGGGCCTGAACGGCGCTGACCTTGACATGATCCTGGTGGCCACCACCATGGGGGACTATGTGTTTCCCTCCCTCTCCTGCCTGATGCAGGAGGGGATCGGCGCCCTGTGCCCCGCCATGGACCTGCATGCTGCCTGCGCCGGTTTCATCTACGCGCTGGAGACGGCCGACAGCTTCATCAAGGCGGGCAAAGCCAAACACATCCTGGTCGTGGGGGCGGAGGCCATTACCCGGCTTGCCAACTGGAATGACCGGACCACCTGTGTGCTGTTTGGGGATGGCGCCGGAGCCGTGGTGGTAGGGGCGGGGGAGGGCTTGCTTGCCACCCGCCTGACCGCCCGGACGGACAAAGACGTGCTTTATATGCTGGCGGAACCGGGTAACAGCCCCTTCACCAACCAGCCTGATGAAGCGCCTGCCGGGGTGAAGATGCAGGGGCAGGAGGTGTTCCGCTTCGCAGTGACCCAGTCCATAGAGGATTTGACATGGGTGGCTGATATAGCCGGGAAGGCCTTGCAGGAGATGGACTGGGTGCTTCTCCACCAGGCCAATCGGCGCATTATTGACGCTGTGCGCCAAAGGCTGAAGCTGGATCCAGCCAGAGTGCCCGGCAACATCCACCGAACCGGCAATACCTCTGCGGCCAGCATCCCCCTGCTTCTGGATGAGCTGTACCGCGCCGGGCTGCTTGAGCCCGGGCAGCTTATCGCCATGAGTGCCTTTGGCGCCGGGCTGGTGAGCGGCGCCTGCGTCCTGCGCTGGGGCAAGGAGCCCCCGGACAAACTGACACCGGCGGAGGACCTGTTTTCCCTGCCTGTCAATATAACGCCTGAAACATAAGGAGGATACTTCAAAATGGACGATATCATGCGCAAAGTGGCCCTGGCCCTGGCGGCGCGAACCAGCGGTGATCCTGACGGCATCACTGCTGAAACCCGCTTCAATGAGCTGGCGCTGGACTCCCTGGATGTGGCGGAACTCGTCATGGATCTGGAGGATGACTTCAACATCACCATTGATATTTCCCGGATTGACGGCTCTGTGGGCGACCTGGTCCGGATAATCCGGGAGGCTGCCGAATGATACAGACCCGGGTATCCCGGCTGTTCGGGCTTAAGTACCCCATTTTCCAGGGGGGCATGGCCTGGGTGGCGGATGCCCAGCTGGCGTCGGCTGTCTCCAACAGCGGGGGCCTGGGGATTATTTCTGCCATGAATCTGGAGGCGGGCTACCTCAGGGAGCAGATCAGGCTCTGCCGGGAGATGACAGAGCATCCCTTTGGCGTCAACATCATGCTCATGAGCCCCCACGCGGGGGAATGCGCCCAGGTGGCGGGGGAGGAGAAGGTACCTGTGGTGACCACGGGCGCCGGGCTGCCCGGGAAATATATCCCCCAGTGGCTTGAGGCAGGCGTCAAGGTGGTGCCGGTGGTGCCCTCGGTGGCCATCGCCCGCCGTGTGGCCCGTGAAGGGGCCTGCGCTGTCATCGCGGAGGGCTGTGAAGCCGGAGGCCACATCGGGGAGCTCACCACGATGACGCTGGTGCCCCAGGTGGCGGATGCGGTGGATATCCCGGTGATTGCCGCCGGAGGCATCGCCGATGGGCGCGGCGTGGCGGCGGCCCTGATGCTGGGAGCCCAGGGCGTTCAGTGCGGCACCCGCTTCCTGGCTGCCGAAGAATGCACCATCCCCCAGTGTTTTAAGGACAAGGTGACATCCGCCCGGGATATTGACACCATGGTGACTGGCCGCCGCCTGGGCCATCCGGTCAGGGCGCTGAAAAACAGCTACATGATGGAGTTCGCCCGGAAAGAGGCCGATGTCAATACCTCCAGGGAGGAACTGGAGGCCTTTGGCACCGGCGCCCTCTGGCGTGCCGCCCGCCAGGGCGATATGACCACCGGCTGCATCATGGCGGGCCAGGCCGCGGCGATGGTTAAGGAAACCCTGCCGGCCAGGGACATCATCAGAAGCATGTTTGAGGAAGCGGAAAGGCTGCTGGAGGGAGCGGGGCAGTGGCGCGTTTAGCCATTGTGTTCCCCGGGCAGGGTGCCCAAATACCTGGCATGGGCCAGGCGCTCTATGAGGCTTCTCCTGAGGCGCGCATGCTCATGGACCGGGCGGAGGAGAGGATGCCGGGCCTTTTGGCCATCTGCTTTCGGGGCCCCATGGACCGCTTGACCCGGACAGACATTGCCCAGCCGGCTCTCTTTATGGTGGAGGCGGCGCTGGCGGAAGCGGCACGCGCAGCGGGCCTGGAAGCTCAGGCTGCGGCGGGCTTCTCCCTGGGCGAGTGGCCGGCATGCTGGTTTGCTGGGCTTCTGGGATTTGAGGAGGCTTTCGGCCTGGTCAGAAAACGGGGGGCTTTCATGCAGCGCTGCGCTGAGGAAACCCCGGGCGGCATGGCTGCGGTGCTTCGCCTGAGTACTCACGAGGTGGAAGATCATCTCAAGGGGCATCCGGACATCCGTGCCGTCAATTTCAACGCGCCGGGGCAGACGGTGGTGGCGGGGCCGATAAAGGCGCTTGAAGCCTATGAACAAGACCTGAAGGCCCGGGGCCTACGAAGCATGCGGCTCAATGTCGCCGGCGCGTTCCACTCCCCCCTGATGGAAACAGCATCCGGGCAGTTGGCCTTTGCGCTTGAGGGCATCCGCATCAGCGCCCCCATTGTCCCGGTGTACAGCAACCTGACCGCCCGGCCCTATACCCTTGCGTCAGCCGGTGAATGGCTGTCCCTGCAGCTGGCGGCCCCCGTGCGCTGGGAAGAGAGTATCAGGAACATGGCGGAAGAAGGCGTGGACACTTTTCTTGAGCTGGGGCCGGGCAAAGTGCTAAGCGGGCTGATTGGCAAAATTCTGCCGGAGGCAAGGGTTCTTCAGGCGGAGGATCCGGAGGGTATCCGGCAGGCTGTGGAACGGTTAGGAGGCCCGGTATGAACCAAAACGGCAAAACGGCACTCATTAC
>JAAYJP010000043.1 GCA_012522875.1 Clostridiales bacterium
CAGCCGCCCTGGGCGTGTTCAAGGAGTACGCCCGCTACCTGGCCATCGGTATCAACAATATCATTTCCTTCCTGGATCCGGAGATTGTGGTGCTGGGCGGCGGCATCAGCCACGCGGGGTCCTTCCTGCTGGAGGCGGTCCGCGGCCGGATACCGGATTTTCTCATGTTCAAGGCCATGCCTTACTGCCGGATTGAGCTGGCGGTACTGGGCAATCAGGCCGGCCTCATCGGGGCGGCCATGATGGCCAAATCCATCATCGAAGAAGGAGAAGCTTATGCCAGTGACCAGGATCGCTGAACTCTTCCACCAACTGCCCCCGGACGGGACAGAAATCACCGTACGGGGCTGGGTAAAGACCCTGCGGGACAGCAAGGCTTATGCGTTCATTGAGCTGAATGACGGCTCCTCCTTCCGCAATCTTCAGGTGGTCTGCGAGGGGACGCTCCCCAATTTCGCCGACATCACGAAAATCTCCCTGGCCACCTCCATTGAGGTCAAGGGGAACCTGGCGCACACGCCCGAAATGAAGCAGCCCTTTGAGTTAAAGGCGGGGGAGCTTGTCATCTTAAGCCCCAGCCAGGCGGACTATCCGCTGCAAAAAAAGCGGCACAGTTTCGAGTACCTCCGCACTATCGCCCACCTCAGGCCCCGGACCAACACATTTTACGCGGTCTTCCGTGTCCGTTCCCTGGCAGCACAGGCCATTCACGCTTTCTTCGCCAAGCGGGGATTTGTGTATGTGCAGACGCCCATCATCACCACCTCTGACGCCGAGGGCGCGGGCGAGATGTTCCATGTGACCACGCTGGATGTGGAGACCCCCCCAAAAACATCCGGCGGAGGAGTGGACTTCAGCAAGGATTTCTTCGGCAAACCCGCCTCACTCACCGTATCAGGACAGTTGCAGGCGGAGGCCTACGCGCTGGCCTTTGGGGATGTATACACCTTTGGCCCAACCTTCAGGGCGGAAAACAGCAACACCGCCCGCCACGCGGCGGAGTTCTGGATGGTGGAGCCTGAGATCGCTTTTGCAGACCTGAAGGACAATATGGCGCTGGCGGAAGACATGGTGCGGGAAGTCATCGCAGAGGTCATGGCGAAAGCGCCGGATGAGCTGAACTTCCTCAACAGCTTTGTGGACAAGGAACTCCTGGCCCGCCTCACCCTTGTGAGGGAAAGCGCTTTTGCCCGGATCAGCTATACCGAAGCCGTCGATATCCTCAACGCGTCGGGCCAGGCCTTTGAGTACCCGGTGTCCTGGGGAATGGATCTGCAGACGGAGCATGAGCGCTACCTGACAGAAAAGCACTTCAAGCGGCCGGTGTTCGTTACTGACTATCCCAAAGATATCAAGGCCTTCTATATGCGCATGAACGAGGATGATCGGACCGTCGCCGCAGTGGATCTGCTGGTGCCCGGCATCGGGGAACTCATCGGCGGCAGCCAGCGCGAGGAGCGCTATGACAGGCTCCTTGAGCGCATCACCCAGATGGGCCTTGAAGCGGGCGAATACAGCTGGTACCTGGACCTGCGCCGCTTCGGCTCCGTCAAACACGCCGGTTTCGGGCTGGGTTTTGAGCGCTTTGTGATGTATTTGACCGGTATGACCAACATCCGGGACGTCCTTCCCTTCCCGCGGACGGTGGGTAACGCGGCGTTCTGATCGCCCCTGGCGCATCGCGGCGCAATAAATGCTTGTATTCCAATAGCGCGGGGTTGCCCGCGCTTTCGTATGGAAGGAGACTCCAACAATGACCCAACAGCAGTCAAGCCTGGTCTTGCCCTTGCTAAAAAGCGGCGTAATGCGCCGCAGCGTCTATAAACTCAATCAGGATCTGCCCCTGAGCCACCAGGAGGTGGCGGACCTTGTGGGGCATGTGCTCAAGTATACCCCCAGCTTTTTTAATGTGCAGAGCACCCGGGTGCTGCTGCTCTTCGGCCAGGACCACCAGGATTTGTGGGAGATTGTCCGTGAAACCCTGCGTCCCCTGACGGGAGAAGCCCAGTGGGAAGCCACCAGCAAAAAGATTGACGGTTTCAGGGCCGCCGCCGGTACCGCCGCGTTTTTCGAGGACATGGCTGCAGTCAGGAAGCTGCAGGCTCAGTTTCCCCTGTACAAGGACAGTTTTGATGACTGGAGCGACCATGGCAACGCCATGAACCAGTTCCATCTCTGGCAGCTCCTGTCCGCTGCCGGCGCCGGCGCCAACCTGCAGCATTACAATCCCATCATCGATGAGAAAGCCAAAAAGCGCTGGAATATCCCGGAAGCCTTCCGGCTGAGGGCCCAGCTGGTCTTCGGCGGCATCAGCGAACCTGCCGGCGAAAAGGAACATCTGCCCCTGGAGAAGCGGATGCGGGTTTACGGTGCCCAAGAGATACCGCGCAAAGTGGGCTGAACAGAGGGAGGCACACTAATTTGAACGGGGGCTGGCGCCAAGCGCCAGCCCCCGTCATGATCAGGCTGATTATTGTTCGTCTTCCGCTCCCAGGTTTTCCATGAACTTGTCGAACACTTCCTGCACGGTGTCCTCGTCTTCCACTGTGACATAAATGTCCTCGCCATTGTCATCCTGGGCAATCTTCAGGATGACGACTTCGCCTTCCTCGTCCTCATCCTCTTCTGCCTCTTCATCCCCAACGGCCATGAAGACCACATAGCTCTCGCCCTTGTGCTCCAAGGTGTCCAGGTATTCGAACTGAGCGACATTGCCGTCCTCATCCGTCAATTCCACCAGGTTGCTGTCCTCTTCATCCTCCAACAGCAATTCTTCCCCGATCATTTCCTCTTCAGGATTGACCTTTTTGCCATCCGCCATGTCCTTGCCCTCCTGTCCGTTTTAAGCGCGATACCGGCTTCTTTCCACCCGCCGCTTAATCATTATACCCAAGGCTGTCAAGATGGCGCTGAAGGACCAGGCTGGCCGCCGTCTGGTCAACCTTCTTCTTGATTTTTCTGCCGTCAAGGCCGCCGGCCCTCAAGGCTTCCTCAGCTTCAACGCTGCTGAGCCGCTCATCCTGATAATAAACGGTGATCCCTTCCGCCTTAAGCCTTTCCCCCAGGCCCTGCGCTTCCAGCGCCTGGCCTCCCAGGCTCCCGTCCATGTTGCGAGGCAGGCCCAATACCACGGCAACGGCGCCGGTCTCCTCAAGCAATGTTTTTATATGCCTAGTGTCCGGACCCCAGCCCCTATGGCGAAACACACTGTGCGGAAAGGCCCTCAGGCCCCCCGTATCGCCCAGGGCGACGCCGATACGCGCATCCCCATAGTCCAGGCCCAACAGCCTCAATCGAGCTCCGGAGCAGGGACGCTGAAATACTGGCGCACCAACTCCTCCAGCACCTCATCCCGTTCCAGGCGGCAAATGAGGTTGCGGGCGTTGCCATGGCTGGTGATATAGGTGGGGTCGCCGGTGAGCAGGTAGCCCACCAACTGGGCCACAGGATCATATCCCTTTTGCGCCAGGGCTTGGTAGACATGCTGCAGGATATTTGCGGCCGTGCTGCTGTCACTTCCCAAAGGAAGAATTTTGGTTGTGCTGAAGCCCTCTGTCATAAGCAACCCTCCTCATATTGTTATTATACATCTTTTGCCGCAAACATCAAGGATGCCGGGCAGCGGGCTTTGCTTCCCACTATGTTATAATACCCTGAAAAAGGGGGCTTGACCATGAAAGAAAGGCTGTATTTCGAGGACGCGTGGATCAAGGCTTTCACCGCCAGGGTAGAGGCGGTGAAAGTGGAAAACGGCGGAACCTGGCTGCGCCTTTCCCAATCAGCCTTTTACCCCGAAGGCGGAGGGCAGCCTGGCGACCGGGGCCAACTGAACCTGGGGGAATTCAGCTATCCGGTGACGGACACCCAGAGCGATCTGGAAGGCCAGGTGTGGCACCAGGCAGAAAATCCGTCAGGCGCACCCCCGCTTCGTCCCGGGGATCAGGTGCGGGGCGAACTGGACTGGGCCAGGCGCCATGACCACATGCAGCAGCACACGGGCGAACATATCCTGGCCTATTGTGTCTGGTCGCTTTACGGCGGCTATGTCCATGGGCTGCACATCGGCCAGGAGGAGTCCAGCATCGACATCAGCCTTCCAGGAGGAAAGACCCGCCTGGGCCGGGAACAGCTGGAGGACATCGAAACCCTGGCCAACCGGGTGATCGCACGGGATGACACCATTGCCTGCCGCTTTCCTGATGCTGAGGAAATCGGCCATCTGCCTCTGCGCAAAATGCCGGGTGAGCATGATGAGATCCGCGTTGTGCTGATGGGCGATTACGAAGGCGTGGCCTGCGGAGGCACCCATCTGAACCGCACGGGCCAGGCGGGGGTGGTCAAAATCCTGCGGGATCAAAGCGCCCGGGGAAAGCTGCGCCTGTTTTTCCTGAGCGGCCTGCGTGCGGCCCGGCACTACCAAGCCTGCTGGCGGGCGCTGGATGAGGCGTCAAGCCTCCTGAATGCCCCCCATTTTCAGGTGCCCCGGGCCGCGCACGCAATGATTGAAAAAGCCGGCAAGCTGGACTTTGACCTGGTGGCGTTGCGCCGGAAGATGGCCCTGTCCCGTCTGCCCTGCCTCATTGGCCGGGCTGAACTGCTGGCAGACGGCACCCGGCTGGTGGCGGAAAGCTTGCCGGAAACGGAAGCCCCGGCCCTGGACGCCCTGGCCAGTGCGCTGGCGGAGGAGCCTGGCGTGACAGCCTTGCTCTGCGCCCCCCAGGGGGATAAAGCCCTCTTCACCTTTGCCCGGGCATATGGGACAGGGGCGGATCTGGCGGCGCTGATGCGCGATGCGGGAATCCGGGGCGGGGGCAAACCCACCTTTGCCCGGGGGG
>JAAYJP010000265.1 GCA_012522875.1 Clostridiales bacterium
TATATCAGCCTGGACCCGCGCTTTGTTTTTAGCGCGGACGGCTTCATTAAAAGCCGGCACATGGATGACAAGGCTTCCGCAGCCGTGCTCATCACCCTGGCCCGGGCTTTTGCTTCCGGCTCGGCGTCCTGCCGCCGCCCTGTCTATATTCTCTTCACCAATTTTGAGGAAGTGGGCCACGGCGCCAGCGCAGGGCATCCGAAGGATATCAGCGACATGATCGCGGTGGATATGGGTGTTGTGGGAGATGACCTGTCAACGGATGAGCTGAAGGTATCTATCTGCGCCAAAGACTCCCGCGGGCCCTATAACAGGGCATTGACTGGCTCCCTGGTTGATACCGCCAAAAGGCACGGGCTGAATTTCGCTGTGGACATCTATCCGTTCTACGGCTCAGATACCGACGCCGCGCTCTCGGCCGGATATGATTACCGCCACGCCCTCATCGGCCCCGGCGTTTCCGCCAGCCATGGCTATGAACGGGTGCATGAGGAGGGGCTGTGGAACACCCTGGCGCTGCTTTTTCATTATCTCAAGGCCCTCTAAACCCACAAAGAAACCCGGCTGATTTACAAAAGGCCGGGTTTTTTGCTTCCTTTATGCCCCAAGGGCCTTCACCAGCACCAGGCAGGTGTTCCTTTCATCCCAGAGGGTGGGGAACACCTCCAAGCGCAGGAAGCCCATCCCCTCATAAAAGGCGATGGTGCGGTCATATTCCGGGTAGTGGCCGGCTTCCACCGTTTTCACCTGCAAAAGAAGCTATCCTGCCTACATTGCATGGGCTGTCAGGGCCTCCATCAGTCCTCTTCCGATGCCCTGCCGGTGCAACCCTGGCAGGACGCCCATACAATGAATCTCCGCCGCTGCCCGGCTGGTTTGGCTTAAGCTCGCAAAGCCCTCCGGTTGATCCCCCGCGAAAGCCACCCAAAAGGGCTGCACCCGGCACTGGTCAATGGATGCCCGGGTGCTCTCCGGCAGGCCAAACCAGTCCGGCAAGGCTAAAAGAACCACTTCGGCGATCTCCGCCCGGCGGTTTTCCTCTTTCTCAAAAACGATCTTTATATCCTTAATGCCGTTATCTCTCCTTGATTCACGCGCAAACTGCCCTGTTCATCCTGGCCTATCTGATGCGCCTGGCCTCCAGGTAAAAGCGTTTCTCATTAGCCTCCCCCATGGAGAACGTTTTGCGGGGCAATCGCCCATACTTCCTGACAACAGGGAACAGCTGATCCTTGGGGAAATCCGGCATCAGAATACCGGTTCCACCCTGTGTTGCCGCAATCTCCCGCAGCGCCTGAACGCCATGCACAAAGTCAAGGGGCATCGCCGCCTCATCCAGCACTTGCTGCACCGCTTCCGTTATCAATCGGTTTTTCGCATTATTCAGGGCCAGGGGCATATCTTTCTCTTCCCCAACCAGGACGATGTCGGGCGCCTTCTCATGCGCCACGGGGCCAAGCGGCTTAAGCGCGTCCAAAACCGCCTGCCTGGAAACGCCAAAAACCATACGGTGGATAGGTTTAAATATCAAAGCCGGGCTGTGCAGGTTCACCATCTCCGCCAGGGCGAACCGGGCAGGGTGATGCGCTTGCTCCTGCGGTGCCAGCCGCGCCCTTTGTTGTTCCCAATAGGCCTTTGCCGCTGCCAGGGAATGGTTGCCATCCCCCACTAAAAACAGCGGGTTACCGGGCTGAAGCTTATCACGAAGCGCACGAAAAGCCTGCGTCAAACGCGCCTGTTCACCCGCGTCCGTTACTTGCCAGCCCTTGATATGACCTCCGTTCATCATCAGTGGCATGTCATACAGTTTTGTCAGTGTTTGCCTGTTTGCATTTAGCGGCCCCAGGACGCTGTCCAGCGGATCATCCACAATCAGAAGAACATGTGACAGCTCAATGGACGACCGCTCCCGAAGCGCAAGCCTGGGCGGAATGCGCTCCAGCACCGTCTGTTCTGTCGCGCGGATAAGGGAACTGCCCTCCGGCTTATAATCGTAAGCTTCCAGATCAACCAGCAGCACCAAGCCCA
>JAAYJP010000266.1 GCA_012522875.1 Clostridiales bacterium
GGCAGCGTAGAGGGCTGTTATTCAGGGGACACTATAGTATGGCATCAACAGACAATCTGCCGAGAAAGCCCATCCCGACAAACAGAAAGGTAGTCCGGAAATGAAAAAAATCATACTCCTGGTTCTGTCCCTGGGTCTTGCCATCGGCCCGGCCGGCGCGTTGGCCCTAATCGCCAACCCTGCCGCCTTGATAAGCGATGACGCGCAGTTTGAATCTTTGAACACCATCACCAATCTGGACGGGGGACGCCTGTATGTAATGGACTACACGGCCGACTATATGCTTGACGAGGCTCTGGCCGCGGGCATATCCACGTTGGAGGACCTGATGGTGTTTGTCCGGGATAATATGGTGGGCGGCGGTAACATCCCTTACCAGTCCCAGTCTTTCGCCTGCAGCGCGTTTGCCGCGGCGACCGCCGAAGGCGGGGTTCTCTTCGGCCGAAACTTTGACTACAAGATGGACATGACCGCCATGCTGATAAGAACCACGCCGCCTGAGGGCTACCGGTCGCTGAGCCTGGTGGACATGGGCTGGCTGGGGTATGGCATCGGCTCCCTGGATGACGGTGCCACCGATCTGTCCGCCGCCATTGGCGCTCCCTATGCCCTGATGGACGGCATGAATGAGAAGGGACTGGCCGTCACGGTGCTTCTGCTTCATGACAAGCCTACCCGGCAGGATACCGGAAAAACGAAAATTGGCACTACTGTCGCCATGCGTTTGATGCTGGACAAGGCCGCCACTGTGGAAGAGGCAATTGCGCTGCTTGAGCGGTATGATATGCAGTCCTCCATGGAGCAGGTGAGTTTCCACTTCATGCTGGCGGACGCTACGGGCCGGGTGGCGGTGGTGGAATACTGCGACAATGTCCTGGAAATACTGGAAGAGAACAAGGTAACCAACTATTATCTCTCTCCCACCATGGCTGGCCTTGGCCACGGACAGGATCGCTATGCTATCCTGGAGGCGGCGCTGGCCTTTAAGGCCAATACGCTTACGCGCTTTGAGGCGATGGCGCTTTTGTCCCTGGTGAGCCAGCAGGAGACCGAAGAAAGTACCAGCATGACCCAGTGGTCAGCGCTGTATGACCTGAGCCAGAAGCATGTCACCGTCGCGATCCGGAGCGACTTTAGCCGGCAGTTCAGTTTCTCCCTGGATGATATCAGCGGCCGTGAACAGGAGCAGTCACGCTAGGCCACTGCAGACGGAAATTTATCAGGTTGAGCCCGCCGTCAACATGTGCCATGATGACGGCTCAAGGCGGCTTGTGCGCCTGTTGTCGCGCGTGGCGATTGCCACTCCTTTGTGTGCCTGAGCTGGCCACAAGTATCGCGAACACCGCTTTGATCGCGGCAACGATGGGGGGACCGTTCCGGGGAAGGATTTTATCACCCGCCCGCACGGCGGATGGTTTGATCAAATAGAAAGGCATAGGAGCCGTCAAAATGGTGCATGGACTAATGAAGCAAGTCCGAACGTGGAGCAGGCACAGGCAAAACGCCAATGTCAAACTATTTCAAGGGAAAATGCACACCCCGGGCAATGCAAGACTATTTCAAATGGGCTTTTTCGGCCAAAGACGCAAAAACAACCAGAACAGGTTTGGGCAAGCGATTTGCAGCTGAAAAATGCGATGGACCAAAAAGTAGGGAAACCTGAAACCCCTTGATATATCAACGGATTTCGAGTCTCCAAATAAACAAGGAACCCAACCTCTGACAGAATTTCTTCTATCATTTGTTGAGTCCCTGGGTGATTATGTGAGGCAAACCCCATAAACGGTTAATAAACCCCGAAACGTAGAATTCATAAGGGATATAGACTGCCTGACGGTGTGTTTACAGAGAAATAGAAAAGTGGGCAAACACAAGTGTTAACGCTACAATAAAAGTGAGCCACAGGAGGCCAAAACGCTGAACTAAAATTGAGCCACATGAGGTCGAGCCGTACAATTTCCAGAGCGAGTTATTGGGGGGCAGAATAAGGTGGTTGTGACAGTGGCTGTATTGCCTCTCCAGGTGCGTACAGAAGCATCCGCTTGTGCCTACTGACCTCGACAATGTGAATGTCGCGCGCTACCAGCTTTGCTAATGTGCCCCA
>JAAYJP010000044.1 GCA_012522875.1 Clostridiales bacterium
CCGAAGTCTCAACGATAAACTGCATGCGTATTTCCTCGCTTTCTTTTGCCTTCAGTATAACCCCTTTGCCTTAAGGGCGCAAGATTATCAGGCTCCCCTAAACAACCCCCTGGGCCATCATGGCATCAGCTACCTGCAGGAAACCTGCCACATTGGCGCCAAGGATAAAGTCGCCGGCTTTCCCATACCGCGCAGCGGTATGGGCAACCCGGTGGTAAATACGGTCCATGACAGCCTGAAGCTCCCGATCCACCTTGTCAAAGGTCCAGCTGGTGAAACCTGCGTTTTGGGCCATCTCCAGGGCACTGACCGCCACGCCTCCCGCGTTGGCGGCCTTTCCAGGCATAAACAGGACACCCGCATCCTGAAAGGCACGGGATGCCGCCAGGGTAGCGGGCATATTGGCCCCCTCGGCCACAGCCTTCACACCATTTCGGATGAGGGCAGTTGCCGCCGCTTCATCCAACTCGTTCTGGGTGGCGCAGGGCAGTGCCAAATCACAAGTTATTTGCCAAATACCATTGGCTCCGGGGTGGAAATTCCCCCGTCCAACACGCAGAGGATACTCACTGATCCGGGCACGCTCCGTGAGCTTTAGATTCTTGATACAGGATAGGTCAATGCCTTCACCGTCCAGGATAAAACCCTCCGAATCACTCATGGCAATCACATGTACACCCATCTGCGCGGCCTTCTGCGCAGCATAGATGGCCACATTGCCCGAGCCGCTTATCACCGCCCGCATCCCTTCAGGGCTAAGGCTATGGTTATCCAGCATCGTTTTTACCAGGTACATCAGCCCATAGCCGGTGGCCTCTGTGCGTGCCTGAGAGCCGCCATAGCCCATCCCTTTTCCAGTCATCGCCCCTTCATGGCGGGCAACAAGGCGCTTGTACTGGCCAAACAGAAATCCGATTTCCCGGGCACCCACACCGATATCCCCAGCGGGAATATCCAATCTTGGCCCAATGTGGCGGACAAGCTCCGTCATGAAGCTCTGGCAGAAACGCATCACCTCGCCATCAGACTTCGCCCGGGGATTGAAGTCAGCGCCTCCCTTGGCTCCGCCAATGGGCAAACCTGTGAGGCTGTTTTTGAGTGTCTGCTCAAGCGCCAGAAATTTGAGCATCCCCAGCGTCACACTGGGGTGAAACCGCAGGCCACCCTTGTAGGGCCCGATGGCGGAGGAGAACTGCACGCGATAGCCCCGGTTGACCCGCACCTGTCCCCCATCGTCCACCCAGGGCACCCGGAAGAGGACCGCGCGCTCCGGCTCCACAAAGCGCTCAAGCAGCGCGGAATCCCTATACTCCGGATGGCGCTCAAACACCACCTCCAGCGAAGGCAGCATCTCCTGGGCCGCCTGCAGGAACTCCGGTTGGTGGGGATACCTGTCCTGTAAATCATCAAGCACCGAGGCGATATAAGTGTTCATGCTTTTGCCCCTTTTGCGCCGCTGAGCTGCGCCGAGATAGCCCCGGAAATTATTTCCGAATCGTAGCCCGTGACGCTTGCGTCCTTGTCCTCCCAGGCTTTCATGGCATAACCCACCATGCGGTCTATCAGGTGGCGGTACTTAAGCCCTCCGCCGGTCTTCTCCCACAGGTAGAAAGCCAGGGAGCCCGGGATGGTGTTGATTTCGGTGACATAAATTTGGCGGGTGGCCCGGTCGATCATAAAGTCTACCCGCACTACGCCCTTGCAGTCCAGCGCCCAGAA
>JAAYJP010000045.1 GCA_012522875.1 Clostridiales bacterium
CACCACGCCAGGCAGCGTTTGCGATTTAATGTGCTCAAATCAGCTGATGAAAAAGCCGGTACTGTTTTCGCTTCCATGAGCTAAACCGACGGGCTACTCCAAGTTGCTTCTATGATCACGCCAACGCCCCTAATTGCATTTAGTGTTTCATTAAAATCCCAGCCCTGATCAATTTTCCCATGAGGGAACATTAAGCCGGCAGGGATGGTTAGGACTTTGCGGTTCCCGGTGCTCTGGGCTCTTACGCCAATTGTTGCGTACCTGCTGATGTTCTGACTGGCCCGGAAGAGACCCCGCTGGAATGCAATGCAAATTGGACAGGCATAGGAAATACCCATGTTGGGCAGGCCATTTTGAAAACACCTTCTGTGCGGCCGGGTACAGTATGATAACAAAATAGACGTTTCCGGAGTTGGGCGGGCTGTGGCTTTCGGTGCTGTTTGTACTGCCTGCGCTAGGCTTAATCAATTTCATGAGAGCAACATTTTCTGATGGATTCAAACGGCTGAACCTGTAGCTGAAACCGTCGTACAACCTGAAACCGCTATTTTTATCTGCTATCCGGTTTACTGGGGAGCTGTCCAGCATGCAAATTGTGCAGGTGCCAGAGCGGACGGCTTAGAATCTTCTTGTTATCCGAGACATGTAGTGCTATGATTACGCATGTTTGGGAGGCATGGATGAGCGACGAAATTCGGATGCAGGACATTGTAGAGATGCGAAAGAAGCATCCTTGCGGCTCCTCTATCTGGACGGTAACGCGCATTGGTGCTGATATCAAGATGAAATGCAGTGGCTGTGGCCGTGTGGTGATGCTGGACCGGCAGGAGTTTCTGCGCCGCCGTAAGCGGGTGCTGACTCCTGGGCCGTTTTCTCCGGAAATCACCTTGGGACTTATGCCACATACGACAAAGGAGAATGGCGATGACTGATCAGATGACCCCTACCGGAGCCAGTCCTGAAGACGAAAGCGGGAACCAGAGTGAATATGGCCCTGTGGACAGTTTTCCTCTGAAAAAAGAAGAAGCGCCCGAGGCCGATGAAATAACCCCCAAAAAAGGCAAAAAAACGAAGAAAGAAAAGCAGAAGAAGACCTTGGGACAGGAAATTTTGAGTTGGGTTGGGACGTTGCTGATGGCTGTTGTAATCGCCATGGCTATCCGGGCTTTGTTGTTTGAGCCAATTCGGGTGGATGGCGAGAGCATGATCAACACCCTTCAAAACGGGGAGATTGTACTGGTGACCAAACCCAACGTGCTTCTGGGAAAGCTAAACCGAGGCGATGTGATCATCTGCCGTTTCCCAAACCGGAACAAGGTCAACAGAATTATGCTGGGTGCGCCCCTTGATATCAATCTGGTGGGGCATGAGCTTTTTGTTAAGCGTCTGGTCGCGCTTCCCGGTGACAGCGTGGCCGTGCTTTCCGGCAAATTATATGTGAATGATGCGTTGGTGGAAGAAGATTTTGTCGACTATCCCAGCAGATCGGACTATCCCCGGCGCGTTCTGGAAGAGAATGAATACATGGTAATGGGGGACAACCGGGCATCCAGCCATGATAGCCGTGCGCGGGATGTCGGGCCGATTACCAAAGATATGATTGTGGGACACGCCACCTTTGTTCTTTTTCCCTTTAGCCGTATGCGCCCGGTCAATTAATCCGCAGAATAACAAATAAGGGCGGCCCTTTTTATTACGGCCGCCCTTTTTAAGGAAACCGTCAAGATCACTCTTCTTCCGTAAGGTTGATTTCGTCCTCCCCCTCGGTTGGGGCGGAGTTCAGGTTGAGGCTTTCGCGGATGGCCTGCTCGATCTCCTGGGCCATATCCGGATTGTCAACCAGGTATTTCCGGGCGTTCTCCCGCCCCTGAGCGATGCGCGCATCCTTGTAGGAGAACCATGCCCCGGATTTCTGAATCAGGTCGCGCTCCACCGCCATATCCAGCAGGGAGGATTCCCTGCTGATGCCCAGGCCATAGAGCAGATCGAACTCACACACACGGAACGGCGGTGCTACCTTGTTCTTGACTACCTTCACCTTGGTGCGGTTGCCGATTACCTCTGTGCCATTTTTCAGCTGTTCGCCGCGGCGCACATCCAGGCGTACCGAAGCGTAGAACTTCAGCGCTCTGCCGCCCGGGGTGACTTCTGGGTTCCCATACATGACGCCAACCTTCTCGCGCAACTGATTGATAAACACCACCACCGAGTGGGTTTTGCTAATTACGCCAGCCAGTTTACGCATAGCTTGACTCATCATCCTGGCCTGGAGGCCCACAAAGGAATCCCCCATTTCGCCGTCGATCTCAGCACGGGGCACCAGGGCTGCGACCGAGTCTAACACCACAATGTCAATGGCGCCAGAGCGCACCAGCGCCTCGGCGATCTCCAGGGCGTCCTCGCCCGTGGTGGGCTGGCTTACGTATAACTCGTCGATGTCCACACCCAGTCGCCTGGCATAGCTGGGGTCCAGGGCATGTTCGGCGTCGATAAAAGCTGCCAGGCCGCCCATTTTCTGGGCTTCCGCGATGATGTGCAGAGCCACTGTGGTCTTTCCGGAGGACTCGGGGCCGAATATTTCAACGATGCGCCCACGGGGGATGCCACCCACGCCCAGAGCGCTGTCAAGTCCCAGGCTGCCAGTGGGAATAACCTCTACCGCCAACCTGGTCTGGCTTCCCAGCTTCATTACGGTGCCTCGCCCAAACTGCTTGTCCAGCACAGCAAGGGCTCGGTCCAGAGCCTGGGCGCGCTCACTGGGTTGTACCTGGGCCGCAGTTTCCTTGGTCGACTTGTCTCTTGATGCCATTGTTTTTCCTTTCAGCGCTTATTTTTCCGCGCTATGCTTGATGTCCTGCAGAAAGAGGTCTTTTCCGGCGACAAAATACTGAACGCCGCTGATGATTGTGAGAAGCGCCATGAGAATCGCAAGCGACAATGCAAGCCAGACAGGCGCCAGCGTGAGCGATGCGAGGATGCTCAGGAATTGGGCATTGGTTTTGAACTTGCCCAGCTGACCCGCGGGGATTACAATCCCCTGATTTACTGCAACCAGCCGGAGGCCATCCACTGCCAGTTCACGTGCGGCCACGATAGCGGTGGCCCACCAGTAATAATCTCCCCGGGCCAGCAAGGCTACCATCATGGTCAGCGTTAATATCTTGTCGGCCACGGGATCGGCGAACTTGCCAAAGTTAGTGACAATGTGCTGCTTCCGGGCGATATAGCCGTCCAGATAGTCCGTTACGCAGGCGATGATAAACAGCGCCGCCGCCGGCACGTTTTGTCGCAGCATGGTGAACAGCAGGCACAGCGGAATGAATGCGACCCTTAGGAGGGTCAGCTTATTGGGCAGGTTCATGGGTCCCCCCCTGGTTTTCTGCCAACCGGGCATTCAGGTCATAGATATCCGCTTGGGTAATCAGGCCTGTCACCATATCGCCAAGCCCAAGGGTGCTGCCGCCGCTGTCAAGGCGGATGATGCCATCGCTATCCGGCGCTTCCCACTGGGAACGGGCAGTGTATTGGCCGCCTGCCCGCCCGGTGACCAGCAGCGTTTCCGTGCCACCAATGCGCAGGCGGTTTCTAGCCAGACTGATATTCGCCTGCAACTTCATCACCGTCTCAAGGCGGGCCGCTTTGACGCTTTTGGTCACCTGATCCGGCATTTTCTCAGCTGGCGTACCTTCCTCAGGAGAAAAGGAAAAGGCACCCAGCCGGTCAAAGCGTACTTCTTCCATAAACAAGGTCAGCAGGTCCATGTCTTCCTGGGTTTCCCCGGGAAAACCAACAATTATTGTCGTTCGTAGGGCGAAGCCCTTCTCCCGGGCGTACGCCAGCAAATCCCGGGTGCGACTGAAATCCCCGCGGCGGTTCATAGCCTTCAGCAGCCGGGGAGACGCGTGCTGTAAGGGAAGGTCCAGATATTTGCAGATATTGGGGCGATCTGCCATCAGGTCAATGAGATCCTCATTAATCTCATCCGGGTAGCAATAAAGAACTCGCAGCCAGTCAATGCCGGGAATCGCTGAGGCCGCGTCCAAAAGCACGGACAGAGAGGTGCTCTTCAGATCCCGCCCATATCGGGAGGTGTCCTGAGCAATGAGAATCTGTTCCCGGACGCCTTTTTGGGCAAGGCTCTGCATCTCTGACAGAATAGCGTCCTTGGGGCGGGATCTGAAGCCACCCCGGATGCCGGGGATGGCGCAGTAAGCACAGCGGTTGTCACAGCCTTCAGCGATGCGCACATAGGCGGTGTAGGCCGGCGTAGTCAACACCCGGCCACAGTTGTTGAAGCTCTCTGCCCGGGTGGTGTCGCTGGCGCGCTCGCCTTTGAGTGCCCCGCGGATCAGGGCAGGCAGCGCTGGATATTGGGTGACGCCCGTCAGCACATCGATTTCCGGGATGTCTTCAAGCAGTTCCTGCTCATAGCGCTGGGCCAGGCAGCCGGTGACGCACAAAACCTGGCAGCGACCCGTTTTTTTATACTCAGCCATCTCAAGGATAGCGTCAATGGACTCTTCCTTTGCCGAAGTGATAAAGCCGCAGGTGTTCACAATCAAGACTTCAGCCTGGGCGGCATCGGACACAAAATCAAAACCGTCCTTCTTAAGGAAAGACAGCATTTCTTCCGTGTCCACTTGGTTTTTTACGCACCCCAAAGAAACAACGCCAATGTTCATTCCCTTACCTTACCCTACCCCTCACCTGCTCAAATTTCTTGTTGATTCTAACATAGCCGGGGCGGGCGGACAAGGGACTGATGGCAAAAACAAGAACAAAAGTTCGTCTTGCTTCTTTCACTTCCGCATCCGCCTGCGGATAACTTCCGGCCTGGCAACGCTAAAACCAAAGAAACCCAAGGGCTCTGTCAGGCCCGCGTATTCGCCGTGGCTGTAGGCGACAAGGCCGGCCTTGTGGAAGTCGATTTTTCCAGCGGCATCCATGAGCGTCTCCTCTATGCCCATTATGACAATTTCCCCAAGAAACATGGTATGGCTCCCCAGGGAAAGCGTTTCCTTTACCCGGCAGGCCAGGTAGGCTGGGCTTTGGGCAATCGCGGGTGCTGAAGAAAGCCCTGATACAGGGACTGGCGCCAGTCCGCAGAGGCTGAATTTGTCATACTCCCGGCCGGAGCGTACGCCGCACAGGTCGCAGGCCTTCAGTAATTCGCGGTTTACCAGGTTGACCACAAACTCCCCGGAATCACGGATAATATCGTGGGAGTGGCGATCCGGGCGAATGGAAACGGACAACATGGGCGGATCGGAATTTACCGTACCGGCCCAGGCCACGGTGATGATGTTGGGACGCTGGGTTACGGTGGCACAGGACACCATCACGACCGGTGTGGGGGAAAGCAGGGTCCCGGGTTTTACACTGATAAAAGTCATGAAATCCTTTCTTTGTGGTCAGTTCGCACTTTCAATGCCGCGCAGAACCTCCGGCTCCCGCACATCCCGAACACTGGTGAACATACGCCGGGTGAGGATGGCACCGCTGCGGTAATACAGGCAGATAAAAGGAATATCGCGCAGAAAAAGGTCCTGGATGGCGCCCAGCTTCGCCCGGTACTGGTCGCGGCCCATGGTGCTGCGCAGTTCATCAAAAAGTGTGTCCATGGCGGCGCTCTTATAGCGGGTATAGTTCGCAGTATTACCGCTGATGAGCAAAAAACCGGGGTCTGGCGTGAAATCCATGTTAAAGCTGGCCAGGCACAGATCGTAACTTCCGGCCTCCAGTTTTTCCGCTGTTTCCTTAAAGGACATGGGGACCAGCCTGGCCTCGATGCCCACTGCAGCGAGCTGGGAGACAATCAGGCCCGCGGCGTTTAAACGCGCGCTGTTGTCCTGCTCCTCATAGGCGTAAAAGCGCAGGGAAAGCTTCACAAGCTTTCCATCGCGCATCATATCCCGGATACCGTCATCATTGCTGTCGACCCATCCCGACTCATCCAGCAGCCGCCTGGCCTCTTCAGGATTATAGCGCACGGCCCCGTCTTCCGCACGGTACATCCAGGTGCCCACCGGCATGGGTGTATCCGTCCGCTGGGACATTCCCATATAAGCGGTTTCGGCGATACTATCCAGGTTCAGCGCAAAGCGAATGGCCTGGCGTACGCGCACATCTTCCAACTCATAGGAACGATGGTTAAGCTGCAGGGTTTCCAGCTGCTTGGTACGGTAGTTGAGGTGGAGCGAACTGATGCCGGAACGGTACTGGGCGGCGGTCAGCGAGCGGGTAAGCACCGCATCCACCCGGTTATACTCGTAGCTGGAGATCAGCTCCCGGTTGGCAGTGTGAAAAATCACGCTGATTTCAGTAATCCTGGGCGGAGCACCCCACCATAAGGAGTTGGCGGAGAGCCACAGGTAATCCTTGGGCAAAAACTGCTCCACGACATAAGGCCCCGTACCTGCAGGCTGATCCGCCTGGACCTGGGCAGCGGGCAGGATGGGGAAGTTCATCGCGTACAGGAAGCCAAAGTTGCGCCGCGGCGTCTTGATGATCACCGTGTCCTCTCCAGCGGCGGAGGCATCTGTGATGAAATATCTGATTGAAGCATAAACGCCTTTGTTTGCGCTGGTTTCATCATTGGCCAGGCGCAGGATTTCCTGAATGGTGGCCACTACATCAGCGGCTGTGAGCGGTGTGCCGTCGTGGAAGGCGACTCCCTCGCGCAGCGTGAACTGCCAGCTGGCACCGTCCGCAGAGGGTTCCCAGCGCTGTGCCAGGGCCGGTTGAGGCAGGTAATCGTCATCCATGCTCACCAGCCCTTCGTAAACCAGGGCGTGCAGTGACATAAACTCACGCTCCACCGCCATCAACGGGTTAAAGCGCGCTGTGGTGGTGGAGACAATGCCCAGGATCAGGGTTTCATCCTGCTCACTGTCAGCGGCTAATGCCTGGCATAAAGGCAAGAGCAGACACAGAGCCAGGCACAGCGCCCTTTTCCATAGCGTCCTGTTCATAGTAAATCGCATATGCGTCCATTACCTTCCTCACATAATCCCGGGTGTTTGACATGGGCAGTTCATTCACGTTTAAGGTTCTTTGGTCCGCCGCGTGGTTCATTGCCCAGAGCTTTACATTGTTCAGACCGGCATGGTAGGCTGCGGCCACCATGACCGGGTGCCCGTCGAAATGACTGCTCAGGTAGGCCAGGTAATAGGCTCCGAATTGAATGTTGAGCTGCGGTTCAAAAAGCCTGTCGATGGTATAGTTTGGTGTGCCCAAACGTCCCGCCAGCCACACACCGGTGTCCGGCATGATCTGCATCAGTCCCCTGGCATCAGCTGAGGATACGGCGCGGGGAAGGAAGTTGCTCTCGCATTTGATAATCGCCGCCACAAAGGCCGGGCTGATCTGGTATTCTGCGGCGTAAGAATCAATCAGCCTTTGGTAGCCTGACTGGCTCCGGTGGCGCAGGTGGTTCTCAACCTTATTGGCCTGCTGGCGCCTTGCGGCTTCCCGATCATCCTGAAGCGCCCGAAGCCGGCTGGTCTGCTGGATGAGCGAGATTGAGGAAACGGCAAGAATTACCAGGAGTACGCCCAACAATGCAAAAGCCAATGTCCCCATCCCGTTTTTTGCCTGCTTGGCCCTATTCCGCCTGGGACTGGCTTTCTCAGCCGCAGGGGCATTTTTCTCCGGCCGGGGGACCAACAGCTTGCGGCGGTCCTTCCGCCTGGCCCTGGGCCTGATGGGCGACTGAGGCGGGTCATCGTGGGGGATATGCTTCACCTGCGCGCTTTGCGGAGCAAATGGTTTGACGCCAGGCGGTTCTTTACGGTTTACACTCCAAGGTGATTCAGACAAGGGGAAGCCTCCTTAAAACGTCCTGCCAGAGGGCAATCGCCTGTGCCGCGCTCTCCTCCTTGGTGCCGGTTGTATTGATTACATGGTCGCTCAGCCGGGCTTTTTCCGTTGCCGGCATCTGGGAGTCAATGCGCCTGATGGCCTCTTCCCGGGTGACGCCGCGCTGTATAAGCCGCGCCAGCTGCTCATTCCGGGGAGCGAAAGCACACCAGATTTCGTTGCAGCATTTGTCAATTCCGGTCTCAAACAGCAGGGGCACGTCAAGCACCAAAGCGGGTCGGTCGCGGTATTGGTCCACTCTTCGGCGCATCTCCAGAAAAATAAAGGGATGCGTGACGGCATTGAGCCTTTCAAGCGCTGAAGAATCAAAGAAAACCAGTCTGGCCAATTTCTGGCGGTTTAACTCCTCCCCCTCAAACACATCATCACCAAACGCGGCGCGAATACCGGGCAGGGCAACGCCGCCTGCGGCCGTGATGGCCCGGGATATTTGGTCCGCGTCTATCACTACAGCGCCCGCGGCCAAGAGGGAGGAGGTCAGGTTGGTCTTTCCACAGGCGATGCCGCCGGTTAGGCCTATGATATAAGGTCTATTTTGTGTCATACCAACTGGATCCTGACTTAATATCGCACTTAAGCGGCACTTTCAACTTCACAACCTGCTCCATACTGGCCTTGAGAAGCCTGATGACAGTTTCCACTTCATCCTCGGGGGCCTCGATAATCAGTTCGTCATGTACCTGAAGAATGAGCCGGGCTTTCAGTCCATGTTCATCCAGGGCGGTGTGGGCACGTACCATGGCGGACTTGATGATATCCGCAGCCGTGCCCTGAATGGGCGTGTTCATGGCTGCGCGCTCACCGAAGCTGCGGGTATTGGCATTGCCGCTTTTTAGTTCCGGCAGCAGGCGCCTTCTGCCAAAGAGGGTGGCGATACAGCCATGCTCATAACCATACTTTACCGCGTCCTGCATGAACTGGTGCACCTGGGGATAGCGCTCAAAATAGCGGGAGATGAAATCGCCTGCTCGTTTGCGCGTGGTATTGATGTTGCGGGCCAGACCAAAATCGCTGATGCCATAAACGATACCGAAGTTTACCGCCTTGGCGTCTGAGCGCATCCGGGGAGTCACCTCTTCCAGAGCCACGCCGTTTATTTCCGCCGCTGTGCGCAAGTGGATATCCTGGTCTTTGATGAAAGCGTCGCACATGGCTTCATCCCCACTCATATGGGCCAGAATCCTCAGTTCAATCTGCGAGTAGTCTGCGTCTACCAGTTGCCAGCCGGGTTTGGCGATGAAGGCGCGGCGAATGTCACGGCCCATTTCTGTGCGGATGGGGATGTTCTGCAGATTGGGCTCGGCTGAGGAAATGCGTCCGGTTGCGGTGCCGGTCTGGTCAAAGGTGGTATGGATACGCCCGGATTCGTCCATCTTGCGCAGCATCGCATCGATGTAGGTGCTGTTCAGTTTGGTTACCTGCCGGTATTCCAGAATCATGGGAATAGCCGGGTGCAGGTCAGATATGCTTTCAAGCACCGCGGCATCAGTGCTGTAGCCGGATTTGGTTTTTCGACCGGATGGGAGTCCAAGGGTCTCAAAAAGCACTTTTCCCAATTGCTGCGGGCTGTTCAAGTTGAAGCCAGAAACGCCGGTCAGCCGATAGATTTCTTCCTTCAGTTCCTCAGAACGCTTGGCAAAATCGGCCCCCAGATCCTTAAGAACACTGCCAGCCACCTGGAAACCTTCCCGCTCCATATCAAAAAGCACTCGCACCAGCGGCAGTTCGATATCGTAGTAGAGCCTCCCGGTGCCCTCATCCTTAAGCTGTTTGAGCTGGGCTGCATACAGTTCTGCCACGCCCCGGGCATTGCGCTGAGCGAAGGACTGCAGCGCGTAGCTTCGCTCCTGGGAGTTGTGCAGGTAGGCAGCGACCATGGTGTCAAAGACCAGGGTTGGGAACGGCTGGCCGGTCACACGCATTTTATGGTAAAGCGCCTTGGCGTCATGGGCGACAAAGCCCTTATTCAGCCGCAGCGCCAGGATACTGAGCGCTTCGCTGGAGGTTATGCCCTCACTGGCGGTTCCAAAGATGTCCTGCTGCCCGCTGGCAAAGGCCACCTGGGCGCCCGGGCCTTCCGGCCAGGCGATGGACAGTTCTTCCTGCGTGGTAAAAATCGCTGCCGGGGCTTCCGGTACTGTGTCAAGGAACGCCAAAAGTTCTGCTTTATCCTTTACTGCTGCCCAAGGCGCTTCAGCTGCGGGCTCCGCCAGGTCCGCCTGGTGAAGTGCCATCCCGCCGACCAGGCGCTTAAGGCGCTCAGAGGTGCCGATCAGTTGGTATTTCCGCATGGCATCAAGCCCCTCAGCAACGCGGTCAAGGCTGGCGTCCTTCAGATTCAATTCAACAGGCACATTCCGGTCGATGGTGGCCAGCACGCGGCTCATCCTGGCCTGGTCAGCGAAGGCCCCCAGCTTCTCACCCAGTTTGCCCTTGATGCTATTGGCGTTGGCCAGGACTTCGTCCATGGTGCCGAATTCCTGAAGTAACTTCAGCGCTGTCTTCTCACCCACACCGGGTACGCCTGGGATATTGTCACTGGAATCCCCCATCAGGCCTTTCCAGTCAGTCACCTGATCAGGTGTTACACCGTAATAGCCCTTGACTGTTGCCGGGTCAAACAGCACGGTTTCGGATATTCCTTTGCGGGTGAAAAGCATTTGCACATCCTCGTCCACCAGTTGGAGGTCATCCTTATCACCCGTCAGGATCAATGTGCGTAACCCCCGCTCCTTTAGCTGCCGTGAAAGGGTGCCTATCAGGTCATCCGCTTCATACCCCTCCAACGCAATCACGCCAATATGCATGGCGGTGAGAATCTCCTGAATCACCGGGAACTGGGGCCGCAGTTCCTCAGGCATAGGTGAACGGGTAGCCTTGTATTCGCTGTATATCGCGTCCCGGAATGTGGGCCCGTGGGTATCAAAAGCTACGATACAATACTGGGGGGCCTGCTCCTCAAACGCCTTGAACAGCATGCCCAGAAACCCATGCACTGCGTTTGTGGGAACCCCGTCAGCGTCCATGGGAGGCAGGGCATGAAACGCCCTGTACATCAAGCTGTGTCCGTCTACCAGTACGCAGGTCTCCTGCACATCAATCACCTCACGCGCCATTATAACATATCAGGCGATCAGGGTGAATTTTGCGCCATTTAAGAAAACGAGGCCGCCGCTTGTAGCGGCGGGCCGTGATAAACGGGTGTATGGTTTACATGAAAAGGGGATGTGCCTGGGCCAGTTCTGCCACTTGGCTCAAAACCTCCGGAATTGCGGCTTCCTTTTCTCTGATGATCCGTGAAATCAGGCCGGCGATCAATTCCATGTCCTCCTCTTTCATCCCTCGGGTGGTGAGGGCTGGTGTGCCGATGCGGATGCCGCTGGTTTCGTTGGGTTTGCGGCGATCTTTGGGCACCATGTTCTTATTGACGGTGATGTTGGCTTTCCCTAAAAGTGTTTCCGCCTCTCTGCCGGTGATGTCCATATCAGAAAAGTCCAATAGCAGCAGGTGATTGTCTGTGCCGCCGGAAACCATGGGAACATCAAGCCGCGTGAAGGCCTTCTCCAGGGCTTTGGCATTTTTTATTATTTGCGCCTGGTATGTTTTGAACCCAGGCGCCATGGCTTCCTTGAAACAGATTGCCTTGGCTGCGATGATGTGCATTAAGGGACCGCCCTGGATACCGGGGAAGATGGCTTTATCGATGGCTTTGGCATGCTTTTCCTTGCAGAGAATCATCCCGCCCCGGGGGCCGCGTAGGGTTTTATGGGTGGTGGTCGTGACCATGTCGGCATAGGGGATGGGCGAGGGGTGCAGGCCGGCGGCCACGAGGCCCGCAATGTGGGCCATATCCACCATCAGCAAGGCGCCAACTGAATCGGCCACCTCACGGAAGCGTTTGAAGTCGATCATCCGGGGGTAGGCGGAAGCGCCCGCCACGATCATCCTGGGCTTTACCTCCAGGGCCTTCTCGGCCAGGGCATCATAATCAATGTGTTCCGTTGCCGGGTCAAGGCCGTAGGACTCAAAACGAAAGTAGGTGCCGGAAATATTCACCGGACTGCCGTGCGTGAGGTGCCCGCCGTGGCTGAGGCTCATGCCCAGCACCGTGTCACCCGGCTTCAGGAAAGCGAAGTAAACCCCCATATTGGCCTGGGAACCGCTGTGGGGCTGCACATTGGCGTGCCCGGCGCCATAAAGGGCGCAGGCCCGTTCCCGGGCGATGTTCTCTGTCACATCCACATATTCGCAGCCGCCGTAATATCGCCGGCCAGGGTATCCTTCCGCATATTTGTTGTTCAAGGGGCTACCCATAGCGGCCAGCACAGCGGGGCTGACGAAGTTTTCACTGGCAATCAATTCCAGGTGGCTTTCCTGCCTGGCGCATTCATCAAAGATGGATCGCCTGATCTCCGGGTCCGCGTTAAGCGCTTCAGGGATATTCCACATGCCATGGTCCTCCGTTTCGCTCTGATTGGGCTTATGGTCCAATATAAATCAAATACCGCATGGGATGTCAGGTGAACCCGCAGCACATCCCAACTTGCGCTTACTGCTGCTTCCTTCCGGACCTGACAGGATTCACGCCATGGAATCGCACGAGGCCCAACATCACATACGGCAAACTCATCATAGCAAAGGCAGGGTATTTATGCAAGCGAGCGGAGGACATCTTGACGCGATTCGACCATTTTTCCTGCTTGACCTTTTTTGGGGGCTATGCTATCCTACTCACGCAATAGAGCAGGTGTATCCAGTGCTTTTGCTCGGCTGGTAGAACCAGGTGGTAGAAAAGATCGAATTTCCATGTTAAGGTCGCATGGCTCAGTTGGTAGAACCAGGTGGTAGAAAAGATCGATTTTTTCCCAAAAAATTTTCCGACGTCATCCCCTCATTGGCATGAGTGTCTGCCGTCGGACGGCAATGAGTACATTGC
>JAAYJP010000046.1 GCA_012522875.1 Clostridiales bacterium
CGCCTGGAAAAGGTGCAGTCAAAGGCAGTCAAAGAGTATTTCCGGGCAAAGGCGGACTTTATCAACGCCTTCACCTACCTCAGGATGCGGGAGATGGATCTTAAGGGCATGCCGCTTTCCGGCCTATTGGTGCCGGGAGGGAAACTCAACCCGCGCGACTGGAAAAAGGTCTCTGAGAACCCCGACCGACTGCTGCATCTGTTTCGTCGGTTTGGTGAAAGCGTGCAGATTGCCCTGGCGCATGCTCTGGCGGACAGGAAGGCGCTTCCAGCCCTGGAACGCGCGGCGGATGACTATTTGCTTGGGCTTTTCAGACCCTACCGCAATGAGCCCTTTGCCATTGAGGTGTTACCCGGGCACCTGCTGGCGCTGGAGCGGGAAGCCGCCGCCGTCCGCTTGATTCTAGCCGGTAAGCGCAGCCGGTTTGACCCCAGTCTGATCAGGGAGAGGTTGCGTGAAGCATATGTCCGATAAATTGCGCATCGGTGTGGTGGGGGAAGAGGAGGCCATTCTGGCGTTCAGGGCCATTGGCGCTATCGCTGTCCCCGCCGTGACCGGCGAGGAAGTCACAGCCGCCCTTTTCAAACTGAGCCGGGATAAGGTTCCGGTGATTTTTATCACCGAACAGGCCGCCCGCATGGCGCCCGAAGCGCTGGTGCGCTACGAGACAACGCCTGAAGTGGCTGTGATTCCTGTCCCCGGCATCATGGGAACGGACGGCTTTGGCGAAGCCCGGGTGCACGAAAATGTCATCAAAGCCATCGGGGCGGATATTGTGATCGATCAAGAGAAGAGAGAGGGATAATTGCATGGCCCAGGGTAGAATTATCAAAGTCGCGGGCAGCCTGATTGTCGCGGAAGGGATGGCCAGCGTGCGCATGTATGACATGGTGCGCGTATCCCGCCACCGGCTCATCGGGGAAGTCATCGAGCTGCGCGGGGATCAGGCGTCCATCCAGGTATATGAGGAAACCAGCGGACTTGGCCCGGGGGAACCGGTGGAATCCACGGGCGCGCCGCTGTCCCTGGAACTGGGGCCTGGGCTCATCGAGTCCATATTTGACGGCATCCAGCGTCCGCTTCAGCTCATCCGCCAAAAGGCGGGGGACCGCATTACCCGCGGCATTGAGGTGCCGGCCCTCGACCACGATAAGCAGTGGGACTTTGAGCCCCGGGTCAAAGCGGGTGACCGGGTAAGTGCTGGCGATGTGCTGGGCGTGGTGCAGGAGAGTCCCGTTGTGGAGCACCGCGTCCTGGTACCCAATGGCCTGTCCGGGACAATTAAGGAGATTCATCAGGGGCATGCCAGGATCACCGACACCGTAGCCGTTCTCGGGAAGGATGATGGGAGCGAACACACGCTCACCATGATGCAGCGCTGGCCGGTGCGCCAGGGCCGGCCCTACCAGCAGAAGCTGTTTCCCCAGGCACCCATGGTGACTGGGCAGCGGGTGATCGACACCCTTTTCCCTATCGCTTCAGGCGGCGTGGCCGCCATTCCAGGGCCGTTTGGTTCAGGAAAAACCGTGGTGCAGCACCAGCTGGCCAAGTGGGCAGACGCTGATATCATCGTTTATGTGGGCTGCGGCGAGCGGGGAAATGAGATGACTGATGTACTCAAAGAGTTCCCTGAGCTGCATGACCCCCGTACCGGGGAAACGCTGATGAAACGCACGGTGCTCATTGCCAATACTTCCGACATGCCCGTGGCGGCCCGGGAGGCCTCTATTTACACCGGTATCACCATTGCCGAGTACTACCGCGACATGGGGTACCGGGTGGCTATCATGGCCGACTCCACCAGCCGCTGGGCAGAGGCCCTGCGCGAGATGTCAGGCCGGCTTGAGGAAATGCCCGGTGAAGAAGGTTACCCTGCCTACCTCTCCAGCCGAATCGCGGAGTTTTATGAGCGTGCGGGTTTGGTTACCTGCCTGGGGCAGGAGGAGCGCACCGGATCCATTTCCGCCATAGGGGCTGTATCCCCGCCTGGCGGGGATATCTCAGAGCCGGTTTCACAGGCCACGCTGCGTATTGTAAAGGTTTTTTGGGGCTTAAGCGCACAGTTGGCCTACAAACGCCATTTCCCTGCGATCGACTGGCTGCTGTCCTACTCCCTGTATGTGGATAACCTGGCCGGCTGGTTTACGGATCATGTATCGCCGGAATGGAATGAACTAAGAGCCCGCACCATGCGCACGCTCCAGGAGGAGAGCGAGCTGGAGGAAATTGTACGCCTGGTGGGCACTGATGCCCTCTCCTGGAAAGACAGGCTTACCATGGAGGTGGCCCGCTCCATCCGAGAGGACTATTTGCACCAGAACGCTTTTGATGACATCGACACCTACACCTCCCTCAATAAGCAGTTCCTGATGCTGCGCCTGATTCTGGAGTATGGTGAAAAAGGGCAGATGGCGCTGGAATCGGGGTGCAATTTATCAGATGTCATTAATTTGCCCGTGCGTGAACGCATCGGCCGGGCGAAATATATCCCTGAGGATTCTCTTGATTACTTCAAGGAAATCGAAACGGAGCTGGCAAGCCAGGCCACCGCGCTGATCAACCGGGGAGGGATTTAAGATGCTCAAGGAATATCGCACCATCAGAGAAGTGGTGGGCCCGCTGATGCTGGTTGAACAGGTCCAGGGCGTCACATATAACGAGCTGGTCGAGATACGCCAGGCCTCCGGTGAAATCCGTCGCGGAAAAGTGCTGGAGGTGGAGGGCGACAAAGCGCTGGTTCAGCTCTTTGAAGCCAGCCATGGCCTGCGAATCGACAACGCAACGGCCAGGTTTTTGGGCCGCGGGATAGAGCTGTCCGTATCCATGGAGATGCTGGGCCGCGTGTTTGACGGCATGGGTGCTCCCAAGGACGATGGCCCAGCCGTGATTCCCGAAAAACGCATGGACATCAACGGCGAGCCGCTAAACCCCACCGCCCGGGATTATCCCAGCGAGTTCATCCAGACGGGTATCTCCGTCATCGACGGCCTCAATACCCTGGTGCGCGGGCAGAAATTACCGGTGTTTTCAGGCTCCGGCCTGCCCCATGCCCAGCTTGCTACGCAAATCGCGCGCCAGGCCAGGGTGCTGGGGCAGGACAGCAAATTCGCGGTGGTGTTTGCAGCTATCGGCATCACCTTTGAGGAGGCGGACTATTTTATCTCCGACTTCCGCCGCACCGGCGCCATTGAGCGGGCCGTAATGTTCATGAATCTGGCCAACGACCCGGCCATTGAGCGCATCTCCACGCCGCGTATGGCATTGACCGCCGCAGAATACCTGGCCTACGAGAAGGGAATGCATGTGCTGGTCATTATGACTGACATGACCAACTATGCCGAGGCTTTAAGGGAGGTGTCTGCCGCTCGCAAGGAAATTCCAGGGCGCCGCGGTTACCCCGGGTATCTATATACGGACCTGGCCAGCATGTACGAGCGCGCAGGCCGCATCATCGGCAAGGAGGGGTCTATCACCCAGATTCCAATCCTCACGATGCCGGAGGACGATAAAACGCATCCTATTCCTGACCTGACAGGGTATATCACCGAGGGGCAAATTATCCTGAGCCGCGAGCTGCACCGCAAGGGGATCATCCCGCCTATTGACGCGCTGCCCTCCCTTTCCCGCCTTAAGGACAAAGGAATCGGCGCGGATAAAACACGCAAGGACCACGCCGATACCATGAATCAGCTCTTTGCCGCTTATTCCCGCGGCAAGGATGCCAAGGAGCTGGCCGTCATTTTGGGCGAGGCGTCGCTGACCGATGTAGACAAAAAATATGCGGCTTTCGCTGACGCCTTTGAGAAGCGCTATGTTTCCCAGGGCTATAACACCGACCGCTCCATTGAGGAGACGCTGGACCTGGGCTGGGACCTTTTGAAAATCCTCCCGCGCAATGAGCTTAAGCGCATCAGGGATGATATGCTGGAAGAGTATATGCCGAATATTGGCAAGGGCGAAGGGGAAGAAGGAGAGGAAGGCTAAATGGCCGTCTTGCACATAAACCCCACCCGCATGGAGCTGACACAAATCAAGCGCCGCTTGATTACAGCCAAGCGCGGGCATAAGCTGCTCAAGGACAAACGGGATGAACTGGTCCGCCAGTTCATGTTGCTGGTGCGCGAAAACCTGGATTTAAGAAAGCAGATGGAGGGGGAATTAGGCTTCGCGCTGAAGGATTTTGCGCTGGCGCGCGCTGTGATGGAGCCCGGAGCATTAAGGCAGGCCCTGCTCTACCCTGCCCGCCAGGCCAGCATTAAGGTGGGCCGGCGGAATATCCTCTCTGTCCGGGTGCCGGAATTCAAGGTAGATGAGGGGAGCCTGGGGGAAACCGTCCTGCCTTACGGCATGGCGGAGACATCCGCCCAGTTGGATAATGCCATCGCAACCATGGCCCGGGCCCTGCCCCGCCTGATTGCTCTGGCTGAAAAAGAAAAGACGGTCAGCCTTCTGGCAGATGAAATCCAGAAAACCCGCCGGCGTGTGAATGCCCTTGAATATGTGATGATCCCACAGTTTGAGGAGACCATCCGCTACATCACCATGAAACTGGAGGAAAATGAGCGAGGGGCCCTCACCCGCCTGATGAAGGTGAAGGACATGCTGGCTGAGCGGGCGACTTAATGGGGAGTGCGGGGTCCCGCCCCTTTGAGCAGTTCACCGGTTACCGGGATTGCGGTATCCTGGGTGAAAGGATTTATGGCTTTATATAGGCGAAACCTGCCTGTTGCCGCTGGGCCAGGGCCACCACGCCGGCGGGCACAATGCATATACCTTCAAGCAGGTCGGATTCTGCAACATGAAAGCTGCCCATGGCGTTCCTGCACACAAAAAAACGCGCGCCATTACCCTGCAAAGCCATGATTTCCTCTCCGTGAAGGGTTTTGCTGGAACTGAAACCTTGCACCGCCTCGCTGTTGGCAATCAGGTGCATTTCAAAAGGAACATCGTTTTCCTTGCACCAGGCGATGAAGTTATGCATATTCTCCAGCGTCAGTTTCATCTTTGACAGTTCGTCCGCGTGAAAAACCGATTTCAGCGCCATTTCTTTCATTTGATAATCCTCCTCGTCCTATTTTACCCTCTGTTCCATTGTTCAGATATTCATGAGTTTGTGCCACTGGCAAGCTTCGCCTGTGTACGCACAGGGTCTTTCTTTGGTGAATCCGTTCATATATTAAATGTTATTCGCGCCGTTTTTGCTTGACAAGACCTCACCCCTTGGATATAATCCTGCTTGCGCCATCATGTGATGGGGAATGGTGTAACGGCAGCACCTACGACTCTGACTCGTATAGTCTAGGTTCAAATCCTAGTTCCCCAGCCATCTGCCTCCGTGGTCTAGCGGTTAGGACACCGCCCTCTCAAGGCGGCAACACGGGTTCGAGTCCCGTCGGAGGTACCACAAAATCTTTGAAGGTATAATTTTCAAAGATTTTTCTTTTTGGTGAGGCACCTTGCGTCCAGAAAACGCAAAGCCTCCCGTGGGTATATTCACAGGGAAAGGGTGGCTTGGGTAAGCCCATTCCTGTGGGATAGAAGCCGGCGGCTTTGGAGGTATGTATGCGCATTGCAGTGATTGGTGCCGTGGCGGCGGGAACTTCAGCCGCGGCAAAGGCCAGGCGGAATGATGAAAAGGCGGAGATCGTAGTTTATGAAAAGGACCGCCATATTTCCTACTCCGGGTGCGGGATGCCCTACTACCTCTCAGGGGAGGTGGAGAAAGCAGAAGCGCTATTTCCGCGGGATGCAGCCTTCTTCAGGGAGAAATACAATGTGGGCATTTTCACGGAACACCAGGTAACCGGCCTGGAACCCAAAGGCAAAACGCTGGCGGTTACCAACCTGAAGACGGGACAGGTGTTTATGGACCACTATGACAAGCTCATCATTGCCACCGGGGCATATGCTGTGGCGCCTCCCATAAAAGGGTTGGAGCAGGGCCATGTGTTCACCCTGCGCGCCATGGGGGACATGCTGGCCATCAACGCCTTTATTCAGGCCAAAAAGCCCAAATCGGCCGCCATCATCGGCAGCGGTTTTATTGGGCTTGAGATGGCCGAAAGCCTGCATAAACTGAATATTCCCATCGCTATCATTGAGAAACTGCCCCAGGTGATGCCAATGATGGACAATGACATGGCCGTGCACATTCAGAGGCGTCTGGAGGAGGAGGGCATCGCGGTCTATACTGGCGCCACAGCGCAGGAAATCACAGCAAACCAGGTTTTGCTGGATGATGGCCAGCAGATTCCCGCGGATTTCGTGCTGGTATCCACTGGGGTAAAACCCAATGTTTCGCTGGCAAAGGAGGCAGGCCTTGACATTGGGGAGACTGGCGCCATCAGGGTCGGGACCGATATGAGAACCAGCGACCCGGATATTTATGCCTGCGGTGACTGTATCGAGATGTTCAGTTCTCTCACCGGCAAGCCGGTGTGGTATCCTTTGGGGACCACCGCCAACAAAACCGGCCGCATCGCTGGGGATGCCGTGACGGGAGGCTCCCTGCGCTTCCACGGGGTATTGGGCACCAGCATCATGCGCCTGTTTGACCTTTCCATCGCGCAGACGGGTTTGACCCAGCGGGAAGCACAGGAGATGGGATTCCGGGTGTCTGTCAGCCATATTGCCAAATCTGCCAGGACCAGCTACATGCCCGGTGGAAAGATGACCATCAAGGCCGTGGCTGATAAGGAAACCGGTCAGCTTCTGGGCGCTCAAATTGTGGGCACCGATGGCGTTGACAAGCGGATTGATGTACTGGCTACAACGCTAAGTTACCGGGCAAAAGTGGAGGATCTGGAACACCTGGACCTGGCCTACGCCCCGCCCTTCTCCACCACCCGGGATCCGGTGCATTATGTGGGCATGGTGATGGACGGCGCGCTCAACCGGGGGCGCGAGCTCATTACGGCGGAGGAGTTGGACAGCGCTATGGAAAAAGGGGAGAAGATAAACATCATCGATACACGCAAGCCGGAGAGCTACACAAAAAGCCATGTTGAGGATGCTGCCAGCATTCCCCATGAAAAGCTGCGGGACGCCTGTCAAGCGCTCGAAAAAGACAGATTGACCGTCACCTACTGTAATTCCGGGACTACCGGAAACGCCGCGCAGAACATCCTGATTGCATCGGGATTCAAGCGCGCCTATAACCTTTCCGGCGGAGAATCGCAGTACAGGGCGGTTCGTGAGGCTGGCAAGCAGGCATAAACCCACGGATTCGCCGCGTCTGTTTGGAGGCCATATAGGCGTCAAATCCGCTTCGCCGCCTTTACAAACTCGTTTGGATGATGCATAATGGGCAGGCGTTGATGGGGACGGGCGGGGGGAAATGCCCTCAAGCGAGCCGGGGAGGGTGAGAGCCCGGCGGATACGGCCCTTTGCCAGATCACCCCGGAGCATGGCCTAATCCGCCACGGTAGCCACCGTTACAGGCAGCAAGCGGGCGCGATGCGCCAACTTGGGTGGTACCGCGGTCTTCCGTCCCAAAGGGGCGGTATTTTTATTCTGGAGGATACCTATGTACCAGAAAGTCCCCACAGACATGGACTTCGTCTCCCGGGAGAAGGAGATCGCCCGGTTTTGGGCAGATAATGGCATCGTGGAAAAGAGCCTGAAGCAAAATCAGGGAAAAGAACGCTTTACCTTCTACGAGGGTCCACCCACAGCGAACGGCAAGCCCCACATCGGCCATGTGGTGACACGGGCGATGAAGGACCTGATTCCCCGCTACCATGCCATGAAAGGCAAGGAGGTTTTCCGCATCGGCGGTTGGGACACCCATGGGCTTCCTGTGGAGCTGGAGGTGGAAAAGAAACTGGGCCTTGATGGCAAGGAGCAGATTGAAGCCTATGGCATTGAGCCATTCATCCAGGAGTGCAAAAAGTCAGTCTGGAAGTATAAGCAGGAATGGGAGGACATGTCCGGGCGTGTTGGCTTTTGGGTGGATATGGATAAGGCCTATGTCACCTATTATGACACCTACATTGAATCAGTCTGGTGGAGCCTGAAGCAGATCGCGGACAAAGGCCTGCTCTACCGCGGGCACAAGGTAGTACCCTATTGTCCCCGCTGTGGCACGGCACTTTCGAGCCATGAGGTAGCCCAGGGCTATCAGGAGATTGAAGAGTATTCGGCTTATGTGCGTTTTCCTGTCAAGGGGGAGGAGAGCACCTACCTGCTGGCCTGGACCACCACACCCTGGACCTTGCCGTCAAATGTAGCCCTGTGCGTGAACGCCAAGGAGGAATACACCCGGCTTACCCTTGACGGGGACACTCTGATTATGGCCACAGCGCTTATGCCTTCGCTCTTTGATGAAGAACAGCGCGGCCGTATGACAGACATGTCCACCATGAAAGGGAGCGAGCTTTTGGACCTGGCCTATGAGCCGCTGTGGAACCTGGCAAGCCCCGCTGAAAAAGCCTGGTATGTGGTGGAAGACGACTACGTGTCACTCTCTGATGGCACCGGCATCGTGCATATCGCGCCGGCCTTTGGCGAGGACGACGCGCGCATCGGGCGTGAGAGGGGATTACCCTTTGTACAGTTGGTGAACGCCCAGGGCAAGTTTGTTGAGGATACTCCCTGGCAGGATACTTTCATCAAGGACGCCGATCCGCTGATTCTAAAAAACCTGAAGGAACGGGGGCTGCTGCAGAAGCGCGCTCTCTACAAGCATAACTACCCCCATTGCTGGCGTTGTGACACACCGCTGATGTATTACGCCAGGGCGGGATGGTTTATCCGGATGACTGATGTCAAGGACGAGCTGGTAGCCAATAACCGCGCCATCAATTGGTATCCGGAAAACATCAGGGAAGGCCGCATGGGCAACTTCGTTGAGAATGTGGTGGACTGGGCATTGTCCCGGGAACGCTACTGGGGTACACCCCTTCCGGTATGGCTTTGCCAGAGCGGGCACATGCATGTGGTGGGCAGCCGCAGAGAAATGGAGGAGATGAGCAAGCAGCCCATCACCCAGGAAGATTTGCCTGAACTGCATCGCCCTTACATTGACCGGGTGGTGCTTGTGTGCCCTGAGTGCGGCGGAGCCATGCACCGCACCAAAGAAGTTATTGATTGCTGGTATGATTCCGGCGCCATGCCTTATGCCCAGTGGCATTACCCCTTTGAGAACCAGCAGGAATTTGAAGACCGTTTCCCGGCGGATTTTATCTCGGAGGCTGTGGATCAAACCCGGGGATGGTTCTATTCTCTGCTGGCCATCGGTACCCTGGTGTTCGGGCGTGCGTCCTTTGAGAACTGCCTGGTGCTGGGGCATGTGCAGGACAAGGACGGCCATAAAATGTCCAAACACCTGGGCAATGTGGTGGATCCGTGGAGCGTCATCAACAAACAGGGAGCGGACGCTGTTCGATGGTATTTCTATACGGCGGGCGCGCCCTGGCTGCCCAGCCGCTTCTACGATGAAGCGGTGAGCGAAGCGCAGCGAAGGTTTATGGGAACGCTTTGGAATACCTATGCCTTCTACATCCTCTATGCAGATATCGATGGTTATGCTCCTGGGGATACACCACTGGCGGGAGTGGAACTGACACTGATGGACCGTTGGATTCTCAGCCGCCTGCACTCCACCATTAAAGCAGTGGACGAAGGTTTGGCCGAATACCGGATTCCAGAGAGCGCCGGCGCTATTGAGAGCCTGGTGGATGACCTGTCAAACTGGTATGTCCGGCGCGGCCGCGCCCG
>JAAYJP010000047.1 GCA_012522875.1 Clostridiales bacterium
CCGCGGCCTGCTTCTGGGCTTCAGCCAGGCCGGCCTTGGCTGTTTCCACCTCGGCCGTCAGCTCTTCCACCTGGGTTTGCAGCGCTTCAAGCTGCTCAGCAGGCACCAGGTTTTCCCCGGCGCCGGAAAGCGCTGCGGCAGCCTGCTCCTGGGCTTCAGCCAGGTCGGCCTTGGCTGTTTCCAACTCAGCTGTCAGCCCGTCCACCTGGGTTTGCAGCCCCTCCAGTTCTGCTGCAACCTGTTCTTTGGCTTTCAATTCGGCCGTGGCCTGTTCCTGGGCTGCTGCCAGGCTGGCATTGGCGGTATCCAGTTGTGCGGTTAGCGTTTCAACCTGTGAAGTCAGCCCGTCCTTCGCTTCCACGGCAGAAGCCAGCTCCATAGTCAGCTGGTTTTTTTCCGACAATGTGTTATCGACCATACCCAGCAGCTCGGTGCTTTTGCCTTCCGCGGCTTCCTTGGCTTTCTGCGCGTTTTCCATCATCAGCTTCAGGCCCAGGGTTTTGGCATTGCTTTCCTTCAACTGGGCGGCTGTATCTGCCAGCTGCTGTTGCAGCTCGGCTTCTTTCTGGGCTGCCTCTGCCGCGGCAGCCTCCATGGAGGCCTTGGCCGCATCCAACTGCGCCTGCAGCTCGCCTTCCTTTGCCATTGCCTCCGTGCCACCCTTCAAGGCATCAGCTTTGGCAGTCTCCAGCTGTGCAGTCAGGGTTTCAATCTGTGAAGTCAGTTCGTCTGCCTTGGTCTGAGCTTCCGTGTCAGCCTTCAGAGCATCTGCCTTTGCAGCCTCCAGCTGTGTGGCCAGGGTTTCCTCCTGGGCGGTGAGGTCGGCCCGGGCGGCGTCAAGGTCGGCGCTCACCTGGTTCTTCTGGTTGACCAGCACCCCGATCGCTACAGCGGCGGCCAGCACGACAATGGCCAGAATCAGTGACAGTTTCTTCATGTTCTCCTCCTTAATTGGTTTGATTTCATTATCATGGGCGGCCCTGGGCAGCGCTTAACAGCGCCATAAGCCGCACTTCATCAAAGCCGATGATGACGGTGTTCCCTTCCCGGATGATGGGCGTCTTCAGCAATGAGGGCGTCTGGATCAGGTAGCCGAGAATGTGTTCCCGGTCGTTGGTGTAGGCGATGGGGTGGGACTTGACGGCCTCGCGCTCCATGTCGATGGCGTCCCTGAGGCTGCCCGCGGCGCGCAGGATCAATTCGGCTTCACGCCTCCCCAGCCGGTGCTTTTTCAGGTCCACCGACTGGTAGCCCACCCGCCGCTCCTTGAGGAAGCGCTCCGCTTTTTGGGTGGCGAAGTCCCTTTTGTGCCAGTATACCTGGATGCTCATACTGAAAGAGTGTCTTCCTCCCTCTCAAAGGGCAGCGTGACCCGGTTCTGGCCATCAGCCCACAGGCGTTCCAGATGATAGTATTCCCGGTCATCAGGCCTGAAGATATGCACAATCACGTGGGCGTAGTCCATCACCACCCAGCGCATGTCCCCCCGGCCCTCCACCCGGCGGGGCTCGATCCCCTTTTCGGCCAAACTGCTTTCCACATGGTCTGCCAGGGCCTTGACCTGCAGTGCCGAGCGGCCCGTGGCGATTACCAGATAATCGGTCAGTACCGTCAGGTGTCCCACCTGAAGCGCTACGATGTCCGAGGCTTTCTTGTCATACAGGACCTTTGCGATATGAAGCGCCAGTTCTTGCTCTGTCATGCATTTCCTCCTTTGATGCAGTGTTACGCGCAAGCCGTTTTTCCAGGTCCCCGATCGCCTGCGCTGACAGGGGGCTGTAAACGCCCCCCCTGAATGTGATCATGTC